>JARYMF010000007.1 GCA_029907255.1 Armatimonadota bacterium | reverse complement strand
CAATCCGTGCAAAAAGGAGCCTAAGGTAGTCGTATATCTCTGTAACCGTTCCAACAGTCGAACGAGGATTTTTCGTCGTTGATTTTTGGTCAATGGAGACCGCTGGAGAAAGTCCCTCAATGTAATCAACGTCGGGCTTATCCGCTTGACCGAGGAACTGCCGAGCGTAAGCGCTCAAGGACTCGACGTAACGCCTTTGGCCCTCAGCGTAAATCGTGTCAAAGGCAAGGGAAGATTTGCCCGACCCTGATACGCCCGTGATAACGACGAACCTATCCCGCGGAATCTCGACATTAATGTTTTTCAGATTGTGTTCTCTCGCGCCGCGGATGATTATGCTGTCGGTCGCCATTTCTTGCTTTCCCGTAGTTTTGTGCGAACATTCATTCTACCAAAAAAGCAGGCTCAGGTCAACGCGGCGTGCCTTTTCCGCCCGCTGGCGACTCTTTCGATTCCATCTTCGCTGAGAATTGGCGGCTTACACCACGCATCTCTGCCGCTTGCCAAAACCTCTCGTGAACCTGCGAAAGTGCCTAGGTTTCCTGCGATTTGCTTTACATTCTCTGTCATTTAAAACGGCAGGGCGCCTTTCGAAGTTCCTCCGCCTGCCTGCCCATTCAACCCTGCTCCCACCAAAGCGGTGCAGTCCCCCAATGCGGTATTCGCATTCCCCAACCTCCAAATCAAGCAGGCGAAAAAAGTTCGTTAATTGGCACAGTAAAGCAAAAAGCGGGGGAAAGTCCCCGCCTTTCGCACTACCTTTGTTTGACAGCTTGACAACCGCCAAAAACTACGCAACCAAAAGGCCGCCAGCCGCGATTGTCGCCGGAGTGGAAACATTACCAACGTCCGACGCCCTTGTACCGCGGTACTGCACGACATAAGTATAATCAGCCGCGGGTCCATTGATTATGTCAATGTAGGGCGAAGCAGTCTCAAAGGCGATGAGAGTGTACTCCTCTTCATCATTCTTTTTCCTATAGATATTGCATCCCCTAGCCCACGACGGCTTGCCGTTGTACTTCTCATTTGCTGGGGCAGTGCCGAAGTGAACGATAATCTTTCCCGGAACCGCTTCGAGGTAAATATCTGGAACTTCCTCGCCCGGCATTGCATTCGTTCGCGCCTCGTCCTTAACAGGAAGCCCAAGCGCCGCCCTGAGTTCGTTCGTCATTGCCGGATGGTTGTTTATTCTTCTCACAAGTGGGCGAAGTACTTCAATACTATGCTTCCTTGCCGCTTTCTTTGCCTCCGTGGCTTGCTTAGCTGCCGCCTGACGTGCAATGTGCGTCGAGAGGGCGCCATCAAAAACTATCTTCGCTTCATCCAGCGGCGTGAAGTCGCTCATTTGCAACCCGAAGTCCGCCAAATGCTGTTCAAGTACTGCCAGGAAGTTCGCAAGCCATGCACCGAACTGCGAGTCATTTTTTGGGACATAATCTGCCATTCTAATTTCCTCCTCTTTTTTGTTTAATCATCAAGCGCCCCTTCCAGAAAGTTTGGCGGCTTCGTAGAGATATTTCGAAGTGGGACGGAATTGCTTGCTTGCATTTTTTGCGTAATTCGAGCTCTCTCCAACCTCTTTCCACCTTAGTACAAGTCTTTTATACTTTTGTGCAACATTTTTGTCCCTCGGTTTAACAATGTTGTCCCTCGGTCTAACATTTTTGTCCCGCGGTCTAACATTGTTGTACTTCGGTCTAACATTTTTGTACTGCGGTACAACATTTTTGTACTTCGGTACAAAAGTTTTGTACAAGTCTTTTACATTCTTGTACTAAGGCACATCCGACTTGTACCGCTGGTGGATGGTGCTGGAGAGAGTGCCAATTCTTTCCCAAAAAAGCCCAAGCAACTTCGAGCGCTCTCTCTATTCGACCACTGTCCCTATCTAAAAGTGCGACAGCTGATGATTTAATCGAATTATCAGTTAAAAACCGCTGAATCTTTAGGAGACAAATAATATTTTATTAATAAACCTCTTATCTTTTCTGCATTGACAGATCGCCCGGCTTGCTAAGAAGTCTGTAAAACAAAGGGATTGAATGGCAATCCTGCGTAAAATTTGCGCGAACTAAATGAAGGATTAAGATTGCCTGCGCAATAAGTTATCCAAAGGCAGTTTAAACATGTCTGATTTACAATGCTTAAGGCAAAGGAGAACCACATGGTAGGCGAACGTAAGATAAAGTGTGCCGTCGTGGGATACGGCGGCGCATTCAACATGGGAAAAGCTCATGCGCAGTGGATGAACGATACGGGGCGGATGATAACCGTTGCCGCCTGCGACATCAACCCCGAAAGGATGGAGGCGGCAAAGAGAGACTTCCCAAACATCCAAACTTATACCGACATTGACGATATGCTTCGGGAGAGCGACGCCGAGCTCGTCGTCATCGTTACACCACACAATACCCACGCCGATTTAGGGCTAAAGGCAATCGAGGCAGGAAAGCACGTTGTTTTGGAAAAGCCCATGTGCCTCACTGTAGAAGAAGCTACCAAGATGATTGAAGCCGCCAAAAAAGCTGGTGTAACGCTCACAACGTTTCACAACAGGAGACACGACGGCGACTTCATGATGATTAAGGAAATCATCGAGAAGGGCTTAATTGGAGAAGTCTTCCACATCGAGGCTTTTATAGGCGGCTACAATAAACCCGGGTCTTGGTGGAGAAGCGACAAGGAGATTTCGGGTGGATGCCTGTACGACTGGGGTGCGCACTTTGTGGACTGGATACTCAACCTCATCCCCGAAAAAATAGAGAATGTTACGGGCTTTTTCCACAAGCGCGTTTGGCATGATGTAACTAACGAGGACCAGACGCAGGCGATTATCAGGTTTAGGAACGGGGCGATGGCAGATTTACAGGTCTCCAACATCGCGCGGCTCCCGAAGCCAAAGTTTCGCATCCTCGGCACAAAAGGTGCAATTATTGACGAATGGAAAGGAACGCTTAGGCTCTCGACGGAGATTGAGGGCATCCCGATTGACACAGAGGTGAAATACAAAGACAGCACTTGGCACGAGTATTATCCGAATCTTGCCGCGCATCTTCTCGATGGCGCGCCGCTGGAGGTAACGCCCGAATCTTCGCGCCGCGTTATTGCCGTCATTGAAACTGCGGAGAAATCGGCAAAAAGCGGGAAGGCTGAGCCTGTACCTTATGAGTAGGCAGTTCACAAACCGCCGAACGATGAGCGAAACTTGCCGAAGCAATTAGAAAAATGCGCTGAACTTCTGGGCAAACCAAACAAGCTAATCCATGGGGAGCACCGCGTTGTCAATGAGCCTTGTACTTCCGATGCGAACTGCGAGAAGGAGGACAACAGGCTTTGAGATTTCCACCACGGGAGCGAGGTTGTCGGGGTCGCGGACGGCAACATAGTCTATGCGCGCAAGAGGTTCTTTGCGGATGTATTCCTCAACCTCGTGCTCAAGCCGCTTGCCGTCTGTGAGCCCCGATTTGACAAGCTCATTTGCGTATTGGAGAGCCTTATAGAGGACAACGGCGGCGCGTCGCTCCTCATTATTTAGGTACGTGTTCCTAGAAGACATAGCAAGGCCATCTTCTTCGCGGATGATTGGCATGGGAACAATCTCGATTGGTAGATTGAGATCGTTCACCATTTTCTTGACGACAAGAAGCTGTTGATAGTCTTTCAGCCCGAAGTAGGCACGGTCGGCAGGCAGGATGTTAAAGAGCTTGAGCACGACGGTTGCGACCCCCCTAAAGTGGCCCGGGCGGAACTCGCCCTCCAAAGTTTCCGTAATGCCTTCCACGCTGACAAAAGTGGCATAACCTTCGGGGTACATCTCCTCAACCGATGGGTTGAAGATTACATCAACCCCCACCCCTTCAGCCAGGCGGGCGTCGCGCTCAACGTCGCGGGGGTATCGGGCGAAATCCTCGTTGGGTCCAAACTGG
The DNA here is from genome assembly GCA_029907255.1 of Armatimonadota bacterium. Lineage (NCBI taxonomy): Bacteria > Bacillati > Armatimonadota > Armatimonadota bacterium. The sequence continues at coordinate 177,777 of JARYMF010000007.1, read as the reverse complement.
GTGGGGTTGACAAAGAGGCTTACAACAACGACATCGTTTTCCACCCTTGCGCGCCGCATGAGGGAAAGATGGCCCTCGTGGAAGTAGCCCATGGTGGGCACTAGGCCAATTTTCTTCCCTTCACGACGGGCGTTCGCGATGTATTCTCTTGCTTCGTTGATTGTATGCAGAATCAGCATTTTATCTTCGAACTTTTCTCACCTGCGGCGTTGATGATTCGGCAAGCGTCTCAGCTACTCCGCAGGCTGGTGCACTCTTTCTGCTTACGAGCTGTGCTCGGGTCCAGGGAATTTGCCCGTCTTCACTTCCTCGATGTACGTTTTGAAGGCATTCATAACGGTTTCGAAAAGGTGGACATATTCCTTTACGTGCTTGAATTTAACGCCGTACAAGCCGAGCATGTCGTAGGAAACCAGCACTTGGCCGTCGCAGTGCGGACCCGCGCCGATGCCAATAGTGGGAACCGAAAGCGCCTCTGTTATTTGCTTTGCCAGCTCGCGGGGCACTTTTTCCAAGACAATTGCAAAGACGCCGGCGTCTTGTAGAGCGATGGCCTCCCTCATAATCTTCTCTGCCTCCTCTTCTGTACGGCCGTGCACCCGCGGACCGCCGAATACAGCGGCTGACATCGGAAGCATGCCGAGGTGTCCCATCACGGGAATCCCTGCGTCAACAATTTTCTTAACGGCATCAATCACGTTCTGGCCGCCGCCTTCGAGCTTCACGGCAAGGGTAAGAGCCTCGGTAGCGGGTCTGCCAGCCTCCAAAGGCGGTGTGATGGCGCCCGCCTCTTTTGCAAATCGGGCAGCATTCAGAAGAGCTTCGTCCGGTCCCAGTTGGAAGCTCATAAACGGCATATCAGCGACAACCATCGCACGTCTAACTCCCCGGACGACTGCTTTGACGTGGTGGAGCATGTCATCCATAGTTACAGGGAGCGTTGTCTCGTAGCCCAACACGACTTGACCCAAGGAATCCCCGACGAGAATTACATCCACGCCTGCGGCATCCATTAGCTTTGCCATGGAGTAATCGTACGCGGTGAGGCATGTAATTTTCTCCCCCGCGCGCTTCATTTTTATTAAGGTTTGCGTAGTTACCGTGGACCCGTTCATCTTTACTCCTTGTTATCGCAGTTTCATCGTGCGCTTTCCAAAGGCTTGCGCCGATTCTTCAATCGGCTTCGCTAGCGGCTTAAGGCGTTCCGCATGCTCAACCGGCGGCTCCTACCAGCTGGGACGGAATGTGTCCCCGATTCCCCAGCCAATCAAGATGGCGGGAAACGCCAGGTTGCCTCCAAATATCAAGACCTGGCTTCTGCCTACTGAATACATTATAGCCGCAATCGCCACCAAAATAAAAGTGGCGGCGAAAGCCCGCGCAACACTCTTCGAAATGCTTTCTTGAAAAGAGCCAAACAAAATATAAATAAACGCCGCAAGGTAGAAATTGAAGAAGTTAATAATAACCAAAAGGAGCCCAATCGGATAATTCATCGGGCGGCTCCCTCCGACGTAGATGGATTGGAATACCAATTCGTCGTCAATGCGGCCAACCCAGTCATTTAAGGCGAGAAGAAAGCCAAATATCACTCCATTAATCAGCAAGACTGCGATAAGCATGGTGTTCCACTTGCCAATAAAGGGCAGATACTGCGCCAAAGCCTGCAGTGGGGGTTCGGCGGAGATGGACAGCAGGATGAATAAGATGCCAGCAATCGAAACGCCGATGAGATTCAGCCCAATTCTGAAGGCGATTTGCTGTTCGATTGACTTAACGTCGCTAACGCCGGGCTTCCTAGTGCGGGCAAGTTTCCTCAAGAGCGCTTCGGCTTCCGCGTTTCGGGGATCGAGTTGGAGGACCATTGTATACATTGCGATAGCCTCATCAATTCGTCCCTGCATGCGGTAAATGTTTCCCAACATGAGATGAGCTCGGATGTGCCGCCTGTCAATTGAGATAATTTGCCTGCAAATGTTGGCGGCGGTGCGAAACTGAGCGGTAGCAAATGCGCGTTCCGCTTCCATAAAGAGCCGAGTAATATCCGAGGAGGCGGTATAAGTCTTGTCGCGCTGTTGAGTACCATGCGGGGGCGGCGGCTCTCTGCGGGGAGGCACGCGCATCATTTCGGCATCGAGCTGGGCGTCGTAGATAACGCGCCTATCCGGATTGCTGAGCGTTTGATAAGCTTCGGTAATTTCGATGAAAGCCGCCTTCGCCGCCGCTTTGTCTTTCGCGACGTCGGGATGGTATTGGCGGACGAGGTAACGGTAGCGGCGCTTGATTTGCTCGGGCGTCGCCGACCTCGGCACTCCTAGGATTTCGTAGTAATTTCGCTTGCCATGCATAAGCAATCGCTAGTGTTTGAGTATATTCGAATAGTAGCTTGCGTAGAAACTGACCACAATTTTTCCAATATAAGAGGCAACTCCTAGAAACAAGAGCACACTGCCGACAACGGTCAACTTAACGATGGCAACTTGTGCGTCGCTTTCTACATATTCTGCCATCTTCTCGAGCATAGAGTCCACCATCCCGCTTTGCTCGCCGGTCCTTAGCATTTCTAGCGCAGTGGGAGGTATAACGTACGTGCGCTCAAGCGAATCGGATAGCTGCCTTCCTTGTCTTAGATTGGGAACCGCCTTATTTAGTTTGGAACTTAGATAATAATTTCCGGCGGCTTTCGAAGCATGTTCGAGGGCTTGCGCCGCTGGTACGCCCGCGGCATAAAGCGCGGCGAGGGCGTGGTAAAATCTTCCGAGAGCCAACATTCTCACAACGGCCCCTACCCTAGGAACGGCGAGCTTAAGCATATCAATCATGTACCTAAAGTGCACAATTTGGGTGAGGATTCTAAAAGCCACCCAAAAGGCTAGCAAGCCGATGAGAATCGGGACAAGCAAGTTCAGGCATGATTTAATATATTCCCTCGGCGTTCCAAGAATGAGGATGGGAATGTTGGGAATGAAGATATACGCAACAACAAGAATCTTCGGGTAGAGAGTAGCGATGCTGAGCTTTCGACGAATGTTCACCTCGCGCTCCATATATTCGGCGATTCTTTCAAGGGTTTTGTCGAGGTTTCCACTTTCTTCAGCGGCACGTAGAAGGCTTATGTGAAGCTCAGGAAAAACCCAAGGATAGCGTGAGAAAGAATCGCTAAGCCTGCCGCCAGATTGGATGAGCGAGAGGACCTCGCGCGCAATTTTTCTTAACACCCAGCTCCCGCCTTGTTTCTGAAGCATGCTAATCGCCTGGGCAATCGTCATGCCTGAGTTCACCATTGTGGCGAATTGGCGATAAAACACAGCAAGTTGAATCGGAGACGCACCGGCGAAAATTGGATTAATAAACAATCGAACAAAAAGGGCAAGAGGACCCAAGCCTGCCGCCCTAGGTTCGCTTTCTTTTTGGATATTGAGTATAAAGTAGCCCATCTCACGCAGGCGAGTCGAAACCTCGCGTTCCTCGTTCGCCTCCATAACGCCGTCAATCGTTTTGCCAGCTTTATCTTTGACTTTGTACTTAAATAATGTCATGGCTCTTCCTTATTATTTGAACAGCCAGTCCACCCAGTTATACATATTGTTATATGTATGGCTAACAACGTATGCCGAGACGATTCCAGATATAACTAGATTGAAGAGAATGCAAACGTGCAAGCCCGCCCATTTTACAGCGTTCGCGGCCGCCACTGCCGCCTCCTCATAGTAGACAACAACTTTCTCAAGCATATCTACAATTTGCCCAGTTTGTTCACCTGTTATCAAGATGCGCTGATGACTGTCATTTAAGTAACCAGTTGCGGCAAGCGCATCGCTTAACTTCATGCCAGACCGAAGAAGGTTGACCTGCTCGCGTAAATCAGATGCGATGACTTCATTCTCGGCGGCCGCGGATGCCACTTCCCAGGCGGTAATGGGGAGAATTCCTGCCTTCAAAAGGCGCCAAAGTATCCGCGTGAATCCAGCCATTGAGCGGAGCTTACTAGCGCGTTCGGCGATTGGCACCTTAAGAAGCAGGAAGTGCCTAACACGTCTCAAGCCAGGTCGGCGAAGAATAAACAATATACCATGATAGCCGAGAATGATGACTAACATTATCGGGAGCATGCGCGTCCATGTAAAATGCCACCACTTAGCGATTCCCTCGAATACATTGGTTACCCCTGGGGAGAATATCATTGGCAGAAGCGGAGCAAAAAGAATCACCCCAAAAGCATTTAACCAACCAAGCCAGCAACCTATTTTGAAATAAAAGTTTACTGCTTTGTTAGCAATCTCATAATCATTAGCAATGTCGCCTACTACGATTGGCAGGAAGCCGCCAAGTTCGCCTGCCGCTACTAAGCCGATGACATGTGGTGGGAACGCCTTGGGAAACTCTTCCATTGCTTGGCTAAGCCTTTCGCCGGATTGGACGCGGCTCGCCATTCGCTGGGCAATGAAACACACGTCTTTCTTTGAGGTTTGATTGGCGATTCTAATAAGAGCTTCGTGAACGCTAACGCCAGCAACTAGAAAAGAAGCTAGACCTCTAAAAAAAATCGCCATTTCAGATGGTGGCCCCGTTGTCCGTCGTTTAGGAAAAGAAACCGAAATAGCTCTTTGAACCTGCTGAGGCGGTTGCGCCTGCTGTCCTGGCGGTTGGACTATCAGCCTAACTTGAAAGCCCTGAGTGCTCAGACGATGCCGGACCTCTGCTTCGGAAGAGGCATTCATTACACCCCTTAGAATCTTCCCCGACTTATCTGCAACCTCATATCTAAACAGCGGCATCAACGGACCTCCGAGAGCTTGCGCACGCTTTGATTCTTCAACTCCTTGAGGACGTCGTTTGGAGTGCGTCCATCGGGCAACGTAAGGTCGGGTGCAATTTCCGCAAGCGGCGCCATTACGAACGCCCGCTCAGTCATGCGCGGGTGTGGAATAACAAGCTCGTCCGTGTTCACTTTGACATTATTATATAAGAGAATATCAATGTCTATTATTCTAGGTCCCCATTTGAAATTGCGTACTCTCCCCATCTCCCGCTCAATTTTCAATACGACATCAAGCAGCTCCTTCGGCGACAGGTCTGTTTCAATAGCGGCGACAGCATTTACGAAGTCGGGCTGGTCTTGAAAGCCGACGGGCGCAGTTAGGTAAAAGGAGGAGACAGCGCGAATTTTAACCTCAGGCTGTGATACAAGTTTGTCGAGAGCCATACGGATGTTCGCCTCTCTATCGCCAAGGTTCGACCCAAGTCCAAGGAAAACGGTCGCCAAGATTTCCGCTCCTCTCGACTAATCAACAGCAAGATGATATATTATATCTACTTTCGAGGCAGATAAAAATATTATAGCGAACAACAAGTCTAGATGTCCATGAAAAACAAAGAGCAGGCGGAATCTGCGAAATAATTAATGAAAAGGATAATCATCGGCACAGCTGGACACGTAGACCACGGAAAAACCACGCTCATCAAGGCGCTAACGGGCATAGACACCGACCGCCTCAAAGAAGAGAAAGAGCGCGGGATGACGATTGACCTTGGATTCGCGATGCTCAATCTCCCAAATGGCTTGCGAGTTGGCATCGTTGACGTTCCTGGGCACGAGCGGTTCATAAAGAACATGCTTGCGGGTGCTGGCGGAGTTGACGTGGCGCTGATGGTAATCGCCGCAAATGAATCCGTTATGCCGCAGACCATGGAACACCTCGATATTCTCCGCCTTCTTGATGTGAAGCACGGCGTAATTGCACTCACAAAGGTTGACCTTGTCGAGCCTGAGTTTCTCGAAATTGTAAAGGAAGACATTCGCAGTCGGCTGGCTGACACTTTTCTTGAAGATGCGCCGATTGTACCTGTCTCCGCGATGACCAACGTTGGAATCCCCGAACTTCTTTCAGCGCTGGAGGATGTTTGCAGTCGTGTGCCGCAACGGGATTCCCTTGGCCCGTTTCGCGTGCCCATTGACCGCGTTTTTACAGTTACTGGGTTCGGCACGGTCGTCACTGGGACGCTTGTATCGGGCACGGTTAGGATAGGCGATGCCGCTGAAATTCTCCCAAAAGGAATTAACACAAGGATTCGTGGCATCCAGGTTCACGGACAAAAAGTGGAGGCGGCGGAAGCAGGAAGCAGGGTTGCGCTGAACCTCGCAGGGGTTGAACTTCCGGATATCGAGCGCGGCGACGTTTGCGCGACTCCTGGGATTTTAAAGGCTTCCAAGTTGCTTGACCTAAAGCTCACTCTCCTAAAGAACATCCCAAAGCCGCTTGCAAATAGAACGCGCGTGAGGTTTCACATTGGAACTGCGGAAGTAATTGGGAGGATTGTTCTTCTAGACCGCGATGAGCTCGGGGCGGGCGAAGAAGCATTCGCCCAGTTTAGAGCGGAGACTCCTGTAGTAGCAATGAAAAATGACCGCTTTGTAATCCGCACTTATTCGCCAATGCTTACAATTGGCGGAGGAGTTATCATTGAATCGTCAGCACGAAGACACAAACGCTTTGACGATTCGGTTATTGCATCGCTTGAAGAAACCAGCTCCGGTACACCATTTGCGATAATCGAGCAAATTCTCAAGCGCGCCGACGCTGGAATAACCCCTGCAGAAATAATTAAGAGTTCCGAACTTACATCTCTAGACATTCAGGAACTGCTAGAAAAACTGAAGGCTTCTGGGCACGTCATTGAGCTTGAAAGCGGGCGCCTATTTCATGCCGCCGTCATTGCCTCATATGCCGATAAGATTTACAAATCGCTTGCTGATTACCATTCTCGCCATGCGCTTAAGCTAGGAATGCAAAAGGAAGAGCTCCGAAGAACCGCATGTAAAGCTCTTGACAACAAAACATTTACAGCTCTCCTCACCAAACTCATGAACGAAGGGAAAATAAGCATATCGGAGGCGCTGGTATCGCTAGCCGACTATTCGCCAAAGCTCAACTCCAAACAGCGGGCGGCTTGTGAATTCATTATTTCAGAACTACAGCGCACAGGTTTGAACGCTCCCTCAGACGATGAACTGCTCCAAGGAACTGGACTGCCGATTGCGGAAGCAAAGGAGATAATGGAACTGCTCGTACACCGGGGTGAGGTCATAAAGATTACCGATGGGCTTTACCTTCATCCTTCGGTTGTTAGCCAAGCGGAAAGGCTTATTCGCGAATTCCTCGAGAAGAATGGCAAGCTAACTGTTGCCCAAGCGCGTGATATCCTTGGCTCATCTCGGAAGTATATTATTCCACTCCTGGAATACTTCGACAAAAAGCGCATTACGCGCCGCCTTGGCGACGAGAGGATACTTTTAAAGGAAGCGTAGATTCGAACTCTTTCAATTCTTTCTCGGTCTTTGGCGGCTTGATTTTGCCTTCAATAATCGCCCGTTTGAGCTCCTCAATCATATCCATAGTGCCAGGCGGAAGAACTTGTTTTGTATACTTCATTGGGCTCAGGCCTACTCCACCCTCCTTTAACCCGAGGATACAATCGCCTGGCTTAAAAGTATGCATGACAACTGATTTGCATGTTGAGTAAACGGCATTATCCACACGCTTCATCATGCTCGTGAGCACTCTTCCTGGCGCAATATAGTCTTGGTCAGCATCTACGCCAATTGCAAAAAAGCCCTGCCCCTTTAGCTTCGCTGCCTCAATTACACCAAGGCCACAAGACCCAGAAGCATGAAAAACAATATCTGCACCCCTACCGAACTGCGAAAGTGCAAGCTCCTTGCCGCGTGCGGGATCATCCCACCTTCCCGTGTAAGCTGTAAAGACCTTTATACCCGGGTGCGTAACCATTGCGCCGGCTTTGTAGCCACACTCAAAGCGCTTTATTAGTGGTACTTCCATTCCACCCACGAACCCAATTTTTCCGGTCTTCGTTACCATTCCTGCCAAAGCCCCAGCCAGAAAACAGCCTTCCTCTTCGCGAAACTTGAGCGCTACTGCATTTGGGGTATTAGGCGCATTTCCATCAATGATTGCAAACTTAGTTTTAGGGAATTTTGGCGCAACTTGGGCAAGAGCGTCCTCCATTAGGAATCCAACTGCAAAGATGATGTCATACCCTTGTTCTGCGAACTTCCGAAGGTTTGGTGCATAATCAGCTTGTTCCTTTGATTCCAGAAACTTTATTTCTATTCCAAAATCTTTTCCAGCTCTTTGAAGACCTTCCCAAGCCATTGCATTGAATGACATATCGCCAATGCCGCCAACATCAGTAACCACTGCAGCCTTTAGCTTGCCTTCTGAGGGAGCTTGTTTGGGTTTGGAACAACCGGAAACACAAAGTAAGAAGATGAGCAAAATTAGAAGAGAAGTAGTGAAAATAGTCCAACGACTCATATATCACCCCGCAAGCCGAACATTCTATTTGAATATTCGACCCGCACCAAAGGCAAACCTTCGCTATCCTTTGTGCAGTGATTCGCCATCTGCATCTAGAGCGGCTTCTTTAATAGCTTCCGAGAGGGTTGGATGAGCATGAACTGCGCGCCCGATTACGTCAATTGTTGCCTCTGCTTCCATTCCGATTACTACTTCGTGGATTAAATCGGTCGCGTGAGGACCAATTATGTGGCAACCAAGAACCTCACCGTATTTAGGGTCCGTGATAAACTTGACGAATCCAGTTGTTTCACCAAGCCCCAAAGCTTTTCCGTTCGCTCGGAAGTAAAACTTGCCAACGCGGTAGTTAATTTCTGCGCGCTTGGCTTGGTCTTCAGTCATTCCTACCTCTGCGACTTCAGGATTGGTGTAGACTGCGGAAGGCACTGTGTTGTATTTCATCTTGCTTGACCTACCCATTATGTTCTCAGCGGCAACGACGCCCTCTTCCGACGCCTTGTGTGCAAGCATCATTCCACCGACCGCATCGCCAATCGCATAAATTCGCGGGATGTTGGTCTGCATGCGCTCATCCACTTTAATCCCCTTCAGGTCGAAGGCAACGCCGACCTCTTCCAACCCAAGGTTCTCCGTGATAGGTCGGCGTCCGACTGCTACCAGTACTTTATCGGCAATAATCTGTCGCTGGGATTCCGAAGAAACAATAGTAGCTAGAACTTGGTTATCCCTTTCTTCGACCTGCGAAACGCGAGAATCGGTAAGGATTCGAATGCCTATCTTTTCTAGGGACTTTCTCAGCTCCTCAGCGACCTCGGAGTCGCCACCAGGGAGAATTTGAGGCATCAATTCTACAATCGTAACCTCAGAGCCGAATTTGCGGAACATATAACCCCATTCAAGGCCTATTGCACCACCACCAATGATGAGGAGGCTACCAGGAAGTTCGGTAGCCGCAAGGGCGCCATCGCTATCCCAAATGTTCTCGCCTTGCAGACCAGGAATTGGAAGCTGAACAGGCTCTGAGCCGGTTGCGATAATAATACTTTGCCCAGCGATTTTTTCTTTTTTGCCGTCTTCGAATGTTACCTCAACGGTAGTGCGAGAAGCGAGGCGCGCCATTCCTTTTACAACACGAACGCCATGCTTTTTCATTAGGAAATGTAAGCCAGATACCAACTGCTTGACGACTTTTTCTCTGCGTTCTACAACCTTTTTGTAGTCTAATGAAACTGCGTTCACCGTAAAACCAAACTCCGAACCTCCGTGGAGGGCAATGTCATAAGCGTTGGCGCTCGACAGCATAGCTTTTGTAGGAATGCAGCCCCTGTTTAGGCAGACACCGCCCAGTTCATTCTTTTCTATAAGAACAACTTTGCCGCCGAGCTGTGCCGCGCGGATTGCCGCTACATACCCACCTGGGCCGCCGCCAATAATTACTACATCAGCCGAAACTGGAAACGGCTGGTTCATCATTTCTTCGACCTGCTGAATTAGATGCTCACTGTTTTTCGTTTCTATATCGAGTTGAGGCAAAAATGAAGTGAAAACAGTGGAGGTAGGTTCACGAACAATGCCGGCGGCAGAGACCCCATTTATGCTCGTTGTGTATTTTTCCAAATCCTCCATGCCCTCCACCTCCGGTAAACGTCTTAATGTAATTATGACCCGCTTTGGCGCGGGTCAACCGTCCTGAGCATGTTTTTTGAAACGCCGTCTTAATTTAGCAGAACGGTCCCTTATATGTCAATTGCAGATTCTACCGCCAATTTGCCAACGCAGAGAAAGATAATGATTAGCCGCAAATCAAGATAAAAACCCACTGCTAAGTTTCAAGAAAAACAAAATTACATTGCGGCCTAGTCAATAAAGCATATAATGTTTTTAGCGGCTAATTATTAACTTTTCGCACCATATTGTGGCCAAGGACAATTTTACCAAGGATGACTTGGTGCTTTGCTCCGGTTGCGGATGGTATGTTTGAAGGCTGAAGATGAATAGCTTCGTTTGCCAATAAAGCGATTGAAAGGGCTTCCTTTGCCTTGTTATTGATACCAAAGTCTTCATGGGTCATAACTTTTACCCCGCGCAATCCTTCAGCAAGCATTTTCATAAGCGTTGGATTCTCTGCACCCCTACCACCAACAATTAAATCATCTGGTAGTTTTGGAAGCCATTTATGGTAGCTGTGAATTATAGTACGAGCGACAAATGCCGTAACCGTAGCAACAAGATCCTCAATAGGCAAGCTTCCAAACTCTTTAAGAATTACCCCTGCGAATTCTCGCCCAAAATCGCCGGGGCTTGCAGCCTTTGGAGGACGTTTTTGAAGAAATGGATGGTCTAGAATTCGCCCCAGCATAACCTTGTCAATTTTGCCATTTGCTGCGAGCATGCCTCCCGCATCATAGCTGAGCTTACCATCCGTTGCTTTGTAGACCACTTCATCTATAAGGGTGCTTCCTGGTCCTGTAACAAATCCGATTACATCATCCAGCCCTGCTCTGCCAGGAAGGTAGGTAACACTTCCTTTGTCTCCTATTTGCTGAACCGCTCTACCTCTATTTGTTACATGAAACAAAATGTAATCTGGATATGCCATTAGCGGTTCGCCCTGGCCTCCTGCCGCCATGTCAGCTGCTTGAAAGTCAGCAACAACAGTAACGCCTGTTCGATTGGCAATCACAGCAGGTTCGCCAATATTCAAAACCGAGATTGCCCACATTCCTCCAATTTCTACTTGCTGAGTCTGATGAATAATGGTGTGGCCATGCGAACCGATTAAATCAATTTGGGACATTGATAATCCATTTTGCTTTGCTAAATCAACGGCAAACGCGGCAAAAAGCTCGCCAAGTACAAAACTAAGCGCTGAGATTGAATCTATGTTGCCAATCAATGAGTTGGACTGCTGAGAAATGACCTCTCTGATTCGTGCGTGGTAAGGATAGTATTTGTAATCGAGAAATCGAACCTGAGAGTTTAGCCCAAAACCCTCAATTTCAACAAGCGCGGCATCTACCCCAGCACCCGACGCGGCCGGCATCAAGCCAATAACCTTAAGTGTATCCTTGCCATTTATTTCCATAGCCCACCTCGCATATTTCCCCTTGGAGCACCTGGTTTATTGTGTTAATACGCTTATTTTGGTATAATTCCAGTGGAAAAAATTGTGCAATTTTTTATCTTTATAGAGAGGTGATGCTATGCCAACGTACGGTTACGAATGCACGAGATGTGGTTACCGATTTGAAGTCTTCCAAAGAATAACCGACGAGCCCATCACCGAATGTGAAAAATGCAATGGTGAAGTTCGCAAGCTCTTCTTCCCGGTAGGCATAGTTTTCAAAGGCACAGGGTTTCACGTTACAGACTACAGGAAACCTGACAAGAAAGATGGTGACGGGCGCAAACCCGAGTTTTCTCTCCCGTCAGATACCTCTTCGGAGAAGGCGGAATCTAAGACATCCTAACCTTCCCTTATATATTCACCCATTCCCAGAGTTTTCTTTATAAAGGAAGCGGGGACCATGATGCGGCCATCTTGGACAAGCGCTTCCTTTTCCATTATTACTGGCTGAAAGTTAACTATCGCTTCTGCACTTCCAAGTTGCAGGGTAATATCGTACTCTGGAGAGAGTGCCCGAACTGTCTTGGACTCGCCATCCCATACGATTGTTCCTCTGACAGCCTCGAAGACAGGCCTTATTGGAACCATCAAAACCTCACCTTGAGGTTGGGGTATCCGAAGCCTATCGCCGATTCTGATGAGGCTTGGGTCTTTTATATCATTTAGACTAATAAGCTTTGCGACTGGCACGCCAAACTCATTGGCGATACGAATCAAGCTATCGCCTTCTTTTACTATATACTCCGTCATAATCTCTTGCTTAGTTTGGACGGTATCTGTCTTTGCCTTGTTATCAGGTGCTTGAACATCAACGCCAGGCTCATTGCGAATAGATTCAATCGCACCGGCAACCGATGACTTAACAATCTGCACTTTGGATGTGCCTTGCGCATCGGGGGCTATAGATGAGTTTTTCTCACCATTAAGCTTCTCATGCACAACCTCCGCAACAACCGGCGTTGTTCGTTTATACTCCTCGATGACCGAACTCACCTTAACTACGGGTTCTTTGGTAGCATCCGACTTCTTGGGCGAACTCGTGGGAAGCGTGCGAGTAGACGGCGCTACCACCGGAGCAACTTTTGAAGGATTCTTCACTATTACTCGAATCGGCTTTGAGTCCCGACGATTATCGAAGTTGTCAATTGCCTTGACTTCGATTGTATGCGGACCGTTTGGCACCTCAGTAGTATCCCACTCGTAAGTATACGGCGGGAAGTTCCTCATTGCCTTGACTACTTTGTCAATCGAGATTGTTACATATGGTGGTTGGCCGCTATTGTCGCGGGCCTGTACCTCTATTCTCACCTTCCCCGAAACCGTCTGACCTTCGGCAGGACCAAGCACAACCACTTGAGGCGGCTCGGTATCCATCTCTTTTGACTTATTGGATACCGTCACAACGCACGTTGCCATCGCCAGATACTGCTCGGCAGCGAATATCTGAATATCCAACCTGTGGCTGCCGTCTTTGGTGCGAACTGTATCCCAAAGAAAACCGGCACTACCTTTTGAAACGGGTGGATTGAAAGTTCTCTCCGAAATGAATTTGCCATCCAAATAGACTTTTATGGATGAAACCTGTTGCTTATCATTCGAACGGAACTCTGCCAAAACCTGAACTTTACTGCCAGATATCACTGCGCCGTTTTTAGGTGAAGTAATAACAATTGTAGGAAGGTCCGATTCGGTGCTGTTTTGTGCAAATAAAATAGTCGCAGTAATTAAAAGGAAAAAGACGATGCTGAAGGTGATTCTATAACACGCTCTATCCATTCAATTACCACCTTCCTGGTGTTCTAAAAGAGCCATGAAAAGCTAGTCCCCGGTGGGCAATCTATCATATTATGGGTTCAAAGTCAAGTTGCACAACCCTAGCTATAGGTTTTTCTCCATAATCCAGAATATCCTAGAAACAACTGCCCCAGCGACTTTCCAATAGAAATAAAGGGGCCCAACGGCGCAAATATGGCATATAGGATATCCCTTCTCCCTCATGTCATCCATGCACCGCAGGAAAAGGGCCCCTCCAATTCCACATCCCCTCAGGGACTGCGATGTTCCCATTGGCCCAAACCATCCTGGCCGCACAGCATCATAGGCGGCAAATCCTAGATATCTTTCCTCGCGCTCGGCGACAAAGACGGTCGGCGGCTTTAAATCACACGCAAAACCAACTTGGTGCTGCCAGCCTTGCGACCATCCATCTTCAGCTATCCAAGCAAGAAAAGCTTCTTTTTCGGTTGAATCTAATCGCCGCACAGTAATGCCTTGCTCGGCAATCCGTTTTTCAAGCGTCTTATCTGCAAAGGTCCGATTTTCAAGAGCCAAATCCATGTTGTAGCTAATTTTCGTTCGCGTAAACCCCCGCCGCAAAAGAAAAGCTATCGCAGGAGTATACGCATTTGCATCTATACCAGGGGTAAAATAATGTGGCCTTGCCCACCCTGCTTCTACTTTTTGAACCCCGAGCTCCTGGAACCGTTTTTCTACCCTGTTTAAAAGCGCTGTGGCAATTCCCTTTCCTCGATATTCGGTTTCCGTCGCCCAAGCCTTCAAGAAGCCCACACGATTATCATCCAAAGTTCGAACTACTGCGTCCATAAATGCAACTGGCTTATCGGATTCAAAAGCCGCTAGGGAAAGCTCCTGGCTATAGTTCGGGTCACCTAGAACCTTATATTTGAACAGCTCAAGAGGCAGTTTATCGCACTCGGCAACGTTCCGCTGATAGATTTCCCATACTTTGGTTACATTATTTTCCGCAATGGGCTGAATTTCCATTTTCAAGAACTTCTCCCAACCTAGTGTGCTCTAAGGATAGCAAAAGTTCGTCCAGTGAGAATCCTCGTATATCCTTGCTTCGACATCTATGCCAAAGAAATCGCCGATTGGCGCAAGGATTTCTGGGTTCTGCTTCCAAACTGTGTGCAACGCATTGCGAACAATCTGCACACCCTCAGGTGTCATCCTTCCAAGCGGCTGACGGGCGGGACCGGCAGGCATTCCAAGGCCGTTCATGAGAATTTTAATGCCCAAGGGATTGCGGAAACGATCCTGCACAACCACAACTTCGCCATTTGGAAGACAACGCTTGCTTTCGGCTTTGACTGTTACTATGCCGAAGAGTGGATTCAAAGCATCTCTGAGGGCCGTGGCGGCTTCCAAATTGCCGTTAAGGATATTTGCTACCATTTGCGCGACAGCTTTCGGCGCAACGTTCGAGATAACTGAAATTACGCCTTGAGCCCTTATCGAAGATGACGTCATCATTTTGAAGGTCAAATCATCATCTCCTGAGAGAATGGCAAAATCATCGCCAAGAAGCTCTCTTGTTCGCGCCATCCGCTCGAGGTCTCCCGTCGCCTCTTTGACCGCGCGAATATTGGGATACTCATCCGCAAGGATTGCAAGGTCCTCAACCGCAAGCGCAGTTCCAGACCGACCAGGAATAACGTAAGGCACAAAGAATACCTCAGGAAACATTTCCGCCAGCACGCCGTAGTACTCGTTACGCAATTCCAATGATGACGGTCCATTGTAGTAACAATCTACGAGAAGAGCTGCTTTAGCGCCATTTTCAAAAGCATGCTCCGTGCTCTCGGCAGCTTCCTGGGTTGAATTGCTTCCTGTGCCCGCAATGACCTGACAGCGGCCTGCACTCATGTCAAGACAAACTTTGATTACAGAATTGTGCTCGTCCCAACTCAACGTTGGAGATTCGCCCGTTGTCCCAGTCGGAACCAAACCAGTAATCCCTTGCTCTATTTGAAATTGGATATTCTTTTCGAGACCCTCCCAGTCAATTTCACCATCCGCTGTCATTGGAGTAATAAGCGCAGTCCATGCCCCTCGAAAATCCATCGCTACCTCCCAAAGTCAGTTTGGCTTATTGTAAACTGCTATGCTCGATTTGGCAAGCCACCATCTTGTTTGCAAGTTTACAAAACAAAAAAAGCCTTTCACCAAAGGAAAGGCTTTTATGGCATTTAGCTTAATATTTGAAATTGCAAAGAGGGGCAAAAGATACTTTGTATGCAAGGCAAAAAAATCGTCTCAAAGCCGCATAATAAAGGTAAACTGCAAAGTGTTTAAAGGGGCACGTCCGCCTAGGTAACTTTTTCTAACCTAATTTTGGTTAGATCCTTTTTATCCATCGTAGCTACACCAATTACCTTGTCGGCACCGCCGTAGTAAACATAATACCGGCCATTCATCGAAATTGCGCCGCACGTAAAAACAACATTCGGAACTAACCCAACTTTCTCATAATCCTTTTCAGGGCTAAGGACAGGTTCAGCAGACCTACCTATGACCTTAGAAGGGTCTTCTAGGTCTAGAAGCAGTATTCCGAGCCGATAATTCCGTTTGTGGTCAACGCCATGGTAGAAATTCAGCCAGCCATACTCGGTCTTGATAGGCGGTGCACCAGCGCCAATGCGATCGCAGTCCCACGAACCGGGTTGAACATGCATAAGCACTTTATGGTCATGCCAGTGGATTAGGTCTTCGGAATATGCAATCCAAATATTAGGAAAGATTCGGTGTAGCATTACGTACTTGCCTTTTATTTTTTCAGGGAACAACACAACATCTTTGTTGTCCATATCAGGCAAGATACAGCCATGCTTTTTGAAGGTCTTAAAATCGGTGGTTGATAAGAGACCCACCCGACAGCGCCAAGGCACCGTGTGAATAGCAGACGGATGAACCTCACAACAGGGATAAACCGAAACGCCTGTGTAGGTAATGTAGTAGGTATCATCTATGCGGGTAATCCGAGGATCCTCAACTCCTAACCGCTCAAGCTCATCGCCGACAGATTCGTAAATTGGCATGGTGTGACGCTCTATCACGTCTAAGCCATTTTTGCTTGCGGCATAGCCAAAACGAGACACACCATCCTCTCCGATTGCCCGATAGATAATATGGACAGTTCCATTCGATCTTGCGGCTGCACAATTAAAGACTGCTTTATTCTCCCACCAGCGCTCGGTGGGTGTAAGTACGGGATTACCTTCGTAACGCTCTAGCTCCATTGGTAGACCTTAAAACTCTAACTAGTTCTAAAGTTTGTTTTGGAGATTTTTCTTTCATGCGGCAACTGCGCCAGCACAACACAAACAAGCATTCTTTTTCTATCAAAAATACTATCACAAAAACACCGAAATGTCAAGAAACTATAACATAATTGTCATACTTTCGTCTAACTTTGATTCTTCTCCCCAATGAATTGTTCCACGATTTTCTGGACTCTTCATAGTGCTTTCTTATGCTATGCGATGATTGTCTTATTGGCAAGAGGTTTTAGCAATTTTTTGTAGAATTTTTGATAGAAATGATTCGCACCAAAATTATGCATAACTATCTTCTGCGAAAAGTTGCAGTACTTTCAATATTCGGAATAAGCTTGGTAGACCTTAGCAGTGTGAAAGCCGAGTGCTTAGAAGGGTTCATTAAGAGCCCCTGGTTCAATGAACAGGTGCGGGAAATACGAAATGACTTAGGAATACGGATGCTCATAAACGCTCCTGCACCCTTCCGCCATGACCTCCCTACTCTAGCTATTTTTTACGGAACACCAAATGGAAATACTATCGAACAAACCCTGGGAACCGCGATGGTAGAATGCCTTGATTGGCATTTTGATATTCAGCATATCGCCGCACAAACTCGGCTTCTGAGGAAGTTGGACAAAAACAGAAATATAGTGCTCATATGCATGGAAACCAGCGAGTTGAGCTGGCCAGCTTGGCGCCGGCAACATTCCAATGACACTCAGATTATCCGCAAGACCATCGAGGACGTATTGGGCGAAATCCCTTGCCAAGAGAAAAAAGCAGTGCTAGCCGCCCACAGCGGTGGAGGAAGCATGATTTTCGGCTTCATTGACGCTTACAATTCCATTCCATCTTGGGTAGACAGGATTGTCTTCTTGGATGCAAACTATAGCTACTCCGACGACAAACACCACGGCGATAAACTTTTCGCCTGGCTTCAAGCAAACCCTGGCACCCGTCTAGTGGTGATTGCCTATGACGACAGGCGAATAACACTCAACGGCAAGCTTGTTGTGGGACCTACAGGCGGCACATTTCGCGCATCGCATCGAATGCTGGGCTATTTTGAGAAGCTAGTTTCCTTCAGAAGGTCATCGCTAGGCGACTTTGATATATACAGCGCTTTTGTGCCTCGCGCTAATTTGTCCGCCAAACAAAATAGCAACGCATCTTGCATCAGTTTTATAATCCACCGCAATCCCTTGAATAAGATTCTGCATACAGCGCTAGTTGGCGAGATGAATGGCTATTTAGAAGCACTGACTTTAGGCACAATGCTTGAGGAAAAGTGGGGTAAATTCGGCGGCACGCGTGCCTATGTTAAGTGGATTCAACCAACGGCACCGACAAACATACCAAGACGCCCCAGGCATGCCGCAGATGGCACTTCGGTAATGAAAAAAGTTGGCAGCTTCTCGCTATCAAATCGAGAAAAGATTATCCTAAAAGAACTCAAGAGCGGCAATATGCCTGATTTTCTAAGGCAATTCAAAACCATTTCTTTCAAGGCAAGGGATGCAAATGGCAAAGAACACTCGATTTGCTTCTACACCATGCCTGATTACTTGGCGGTAGGATCCGATAAAAACTTCGTGCGAGTGCCGTTAACACCAATTTCTGCTCAAGCGATTGCAGACTTTTTTAAATGCTCGCTACCGACTCGCAAGATGGTGGACGAGATTTATCGGCAAGCCGAAGTAAAGCTGGAACCCAAACCGCTTACCGAAAAACGCGAGGCTGTCGAAACCTTTATAAAGCACAACTCAATCATCGAGGAACAACGCAAAGGAAAGCCGCTGGGAGCACTCGTTGCGGGCATAAAGAAAGACGTGGTAATCACAAACCTTCCCGAGAACCGCTTAGACCACGTTGCAATTTATGGTTGGCACAGGCTCGATGGCACACCAATCCAACCGCTATCTACGGTGCATGTTAATTGGTATGTGGATTACAGCCATGGGATTCGCTTGGTTAAACGGACTGTCATCGTAGATGGTAAGCCCTATGATATTCGCAATGTGCTGCAAGACCCGATTCTCTGTTCATTATTAAGCGACGAAGGACCGATTACAAGACCGTTTTACGGTGCCCAAATTCATTCAAACGTCGAGAAAAGCAAAATAGCACAGCCGTAAATCTTTTTAGTTTTCGGTGATAAAACCACTCACTGCAGTTAAGCTGCCTTATACCTCGCTAACTTCAACCACACAACCCGTCTCCAGAGATCTAATCGCGGCATGGATAACCCTCTGGGCGGCTAGTCCATCGGCGCCAGAGCCATCAATCTCATCAGGCGATGCTCCTTCAGAAACCTGCTGCAAAAACCGGTGAATGCGGTCTCTGAATGTGTCGTTAAAATCGCGGTATCCGCCAAAAATCGGGTTTGTATAGACTTGCTTGATAAGCTCACCAGCAGGATAGAGCGTTACCTCCCGCCACATATCTTCCAGAACAAAACGCCCCTTTACGCCGGCAACCTCGCACCGCTCCATTGGGTGGCCACGAGCAATATCGTAGCTGCTTGTTAGGTGGCCAACTGCACCGTTTTCGAACTGCATGTTAATCGAAGCAGTTGACCAAATTTTTCTGCCAGGCGCTTTCATCGCAAAGCACTGCACGCGAACAATCTCACCGCAATAGTAGCGCATCATATCAACCGAATGCGGATTTAATGCTTTTATGTGGAAATAAGGCGAATCAAACTCTCCCTGTCTACCAATCCACAGCGCCATATTAGCGAAAAGGAGATCCCCCAGACGGCCCTCATCTATCCACTGCTTCGCAAGACGAGCGGCTGGAGTGAAGCGGTGGTTGAAGTTAATGCCAAAGCAAAGATTCAGCTCCTTTGCGGTTCGAACCATTTCTTCTGCTCTTGCTAAATCATTGCAGATTGGCTTCTCGCAGAGTATATGACTGCCCGACTTCAAAGCGAGCATTGCAGGTTCATAATGGTCGCTGCAGTACTCATATCCGCCTGTTGTTATACTGCACACATCCGGTCGGCATGCATCAAGCATTTCCTGGTCATCGGTGTACCATGGAACACCCAGACGTTCACCTGCCGCCTTTGCTCGTTCGGGGATAATGTCACAGACGCCCACCAATTCGGCAAGTTCATCGCTTTTATATATGTCCGCATGGAGGTTTCCAATCGGTCCCATGCCAATGGTACAGACGCGCAACATAAGCCCTATGCCCCATTAAGAATTCTGTAATTCCCTGTAGAGTTTTGGCTACAGTTCTTATTAATCGAGAAAATTACAGCTTTTCTTGACCCCTTTGCCGCTGAAGCTCCCTAGCCTGAAGCGCCTCAGCCGCTTTAGGTGAACCTATGTACAGGGTATTGTAAGCCTCCTCGCTGGATTTAAATGGCGCTCCGTGGCCATGCCAATTCAAGTTCGTGAAGATTGGATTCCTTCTGCCTGTCTCCTGCTCTCGCTTTTTAATCCATTCCTGCATTCGCGCCTCAAGCATTCGCACAATCTCCGGCTCTTGTTCAGCAATGTTAAAGTTTTCTTCGGGATCCTTTATTAGGTTATACAGCTCAATCTCTGGCTTGAAGTGAAAATCGGGCTCAAGGGCATGGATTAGCTTCCATTCCGGTGTCCGCCATCCATGTTTTCTCATCCATGTAGCCTCTGTGATATAAAACTCGGGCTCTTGTTCGCGAGGTTTGCCTTCGAAAAGCGGAACTAGACTCCTTCCGTCAAAATTAATGTCGGTTTCTATCTCCAACAAATCTAAAATCGTCGGAGCGATATCTTTCATTTGAACATAATCAGAAAAGCGCTTTCCGGCTGGAACTTTGCGCGGGAAAACGAACACCAGCGGAATGTGCAACGTGCAGTCGTAAAGTCCATGATGGTCAAACCAACACTCATGGTCATACAGAGTTTCGCCGTGGTCTGCGTCTATTACAACAAGTGTATCTTCCTTTATCCCCAGGTGCTCAATCGTAGCAAATATGTTCGCAATGCATGCGTCCATATAAGCAATTGCGCCGTCATACTGGGCAATGATGTAGTCTTTATCTGTGCATCCCGGCGGAAACCAGCTTGCAAAGAAGTCGCAAAACGGCTTGAACTTCATTACTGGTTCAAGGGACTTATTGTTTGGGTCATACTCGTTTCCATCGTAGAATATTCTTTCGAAGGGGCGAGGCGGCAAATATGGGGCGTGTGGGTCCATGTGCCTCAAGAAAAGAAAGAAAGGCTTATCCTCTGCCGCAAGACGTTTGAGTTCCGGAATAGCAACATTGTTTAAGTTCTCTGCTTTATGGCTTCTGCCTTCCTCCCAGGAACCCCAGCCAGGGAAATCCAAATACTTCTGAAATCCTCTAGACGCAGGATTGCCGCTAAATCCTACACAAGTTGTGTTGTATCCATTCTCCCCCAGAATCTCAGCCAACGTTTTCAGATGGCTGCCAAGGCCCCCTTGATGCCTCAAAGCTACAACGTCAGTACCGAATACATCCATGCCAGTAAACATTGAGGCATATCCCGGTGTTGTCGGGATGTGCGGGCTGTAACACTTCTCAAAAACAGCTCCGCCTGCCGCAAACTTATCTATATGCGGAGTTGTTAGCCTAGGATAGCCATACAAACTCATGTGGTCTGCGCGCAAGCTGTCAATTCCAAATAGAATAAGATTCGTTTTTTTCATGTCTTCTCCTCAACCTACAAGTAAAAGCAATTTTGGCGTTGTCCACTGAATATCATTTTCAAGGATAGCTTTTAATCATAATGTCTCCGAACTCCTGCAAACATATTAAAAAACAAAGATCCAACGGCTTGCGTATTTACAAAGTGGAATTTTCGCAACAAAGACAGCTTTACTGGGCTTGCTGATTTGATATTTTGCAAAGCACATGCATTTGAATATGCTTGCAATGACAATACAAATGTTTCGGTATAATGATATAATGATACATTGGTTTTTGGATGTCCTGCCGTAAATTTAAAGCCAAACAAACGGGCGCAAAGTGGAGGCAAAATTAAATGACCGAAGAGACCATGGAAAGCAGGACTCGCCTGCAGACCGTTCTTGACACAATTCCATCGGGAATAATTATCGTCGAAGGACCTGAGCAACGGGTAACATATATGAACAAACATGCTCAAGAGTTCTTCCAAGTCCCCCCAGAGATTGGAATGCCCCTACCTGCTTATGCAGTTGCAAATAAACTAATGCATCCAGATGGCAGGCCTTATCTCGTAAGCGAACTTCCGATGAGTCGTGCGCTAAATAAAGGCGAAACTGTCTACAATGACGAGCTAGTAATTGAAACACCCTCAGGCAAACGAAACTACCTGCTTTTAAGCGCGGCACCGCTCCGCGACCAAGAAGGAAAAGTTATTGGTGTAGTAGCATCCACCGAAAATATAACGCCGTTAGTAGAAGCCAGAGAAGCACTTAAACAAGCGTATGAGAGAGAACGGCGAATCTCTGAAACCCTTCAGAGGGCTTTCTTTTCGGAAATACCGGAGAAGACAGATTCACTTCGCATTGTCAGCGCATATAAGGCGGCTTTAGAAGAAGCCGCAATTGGTGGAGACTTCTATGACGTATTCAAGCCATCCCCCAACATTGTCGCAATAGCCATCGGTGACGTGTCGGGGAAAGGAGTCGAAGCCGCTGTGCATACGGCATTGGCAAAATACTCGCTAAGAGCTTATGCTTATCAAGACCCATCGCCGTCTTTTGTCATGGAAAGCCTGAATAACGCTGTCTACCACCAAATATCCAAGGAGGCGTTCATAACCTTATTTTACGGGATAGCAGATTTAAACGAAGGCACAATTCGCTTTGTAACAGCTGGGCACGAACCAC
Source organism: Armatimonadota bacterium (assembly GCA_029907255.1). Classification (NCBI taxonomy): domain Bacteria; kingdom Bacillati; phylum Armatimonadota; species Armatimonadota bacterium. The sequence goes on along the minus strand of JARYMF010000007.1, from coordinate 155,422 downwards.
CGCTTTTAATTAACGATAAAGTCGAAGAATTAGCACTCACTGGAACTGCTATTGGAATTGCCGAGCACGAGAAATACGAGGAATGCAAAATACCGTTTAGAAGCGGCAGTCTACTGCTCTACACGGATGGCGTTACAGAGGCAAGAGGAAAATACGGCTTTTTTGGGCGAGACAGGCTCAAAGAATTTGCCTTATCCCACAAACACGAAGAACCCTCGGCATTTGTGAACTCACTGCTTGAAGAAATCAACAAATGGTGCGACGGGCACTTAAAAGACGACGTGGCACTGCTATACGTGAAAGCCTAGCCATAGCTCGTCATAGCTCGTGTCGAACATCGCCGCCCAACCAAACCCACTCGCTAGGCACAGCTGATTGGCGGTTATCATCGGTTGAGGTATGTAGGGATGTAGGGTTATGTAGGGTTTTGCAGTCGAATCCATTTTTAAAGGATATATATCTCTGTGGAGATATATATCACTTCCCCCGCGTTTAGAGGTGTTTTAACCCTACACACCCTACATTAACCGCATTTTCACGCTCAAAATCGCCGTGAATTTATGTAGGGTTGACCTTTCAACCCTACACTAACCCTACATTCACCCTTCACTGTGGGCAGGGCACCGCCCGCCTCAACGACCCATGTAACGCCGCTGGAAATTATTAACAACACAAAAACAACCCCTGCCCATTTCACTTGCAATCTCGGAGTTCATCTGGTATACTTTCGCAAAAGAACCCCGCCGGTGCGGAAGATGATTGAGTTTAGAAACGTATCGGTAATCTACCCCAATAATATTCAAGCGCTTCGAGACGTAAGCTTGCGGATCGAAAAGGGCGAATTTGTATTTATCGTCGGCCCTACTGGAACCGGCAAGTCCACGTTGCTTAAGCTAATTTATCGCGAAGAAGTCGCCACAAGCGGCAAAGCTATTGTAAATGGTTTGGATGTCAAAAGGCTTCGTGGCAATGCAATTGCGCGCCTTCGCAGAGGGATTGGCGTTGTATTTCAGGATTTCGGCCTGCTTCCAAGAAAAACTGCACGCGAGAATATAGCTTTTGCTTTATACGTAACCGGTGCACCTCGAAAAGAGATTAAAACGAGGGTAGCTGAGGTACTCGACTTGGTCGGGCTCCTTGACCGAGCAAATGCATATCCTGACCAGCTCTCTGGCGGCGAGCAACAGCGCATTGCAATCGCAAGGGCGCTGGTAAACAATCCTCCAATTCTCCTAGCAGATGAACCTACTGGCAATCTCGACCCCGAAACATCTTTGGAAATCATCCGGCTTCTTGAGCGTATAAATATGCGCGGCACTACCGTCGTAGTTGCCAGCCATGACAAACACATCGTAGACCACATGAAGAAGCGGGTGATTGCCCTCGACAAGGGAGAAATCATTAGAGACGAGGCAAAAGGCACATATCATGAGCTTGCGAAGTCTTGAGTTTGCCGTCCGCGAGGCATTTGTAAGCATTTGGCGGAACGGCTTAATGTCTATAGCATCAGTTACTACTATTAGCCTGTCACTCGCGGTGCTTGGCGGCTTCGCGCTCCTTGTGCTCTGGCTCAACGGCGTTGCCAAGTCGCTTTCGGAGGAGCTAGAAATATGCGTTTTTATGAAGTTTCGCGCCACCCCGCAGGAAATAGCCCAAGTACATGATTATCTTTCACAAATGCAACACGTAAAAGCATTTACGCACATACCCGCAGCGCAGGTTTGGGAACAAGCTAAGCAAAGTTACAAGGGCTACATTGACTTAACCGGCATTCCAAACGTCAGTCTTGGCGATGAGTTTATCATAAAGCTCGATAATGCAAAACACACTTCTTCCGTTGCTAACGAGATAGCGCAATTGAAAGGCGTAGACGAGGTTCTCGCACCTAGAAAAGAAGCCAAAGAAATTGTTCGGTTTTCGAACTTCGTTGAGATATTAGGTGCATCCGCTAGCGGCGTGCTTTTGATAATAACAGCATTTATAATCAGCAATGCAATTCGCCTAACTGTTTTCGCTAGGCGGCGCGAAATAAGAATCATGCAGCTTGTAGGGGCAACCAACTGGTTCATTCGCCTACCTTTTCTACTTGAAGGAATAATCCTAGGAGCAATTGGCGCCGCCATTGCATGCGGCATTGTATTGGGCGGAGCATTTTATGTAACCAAGGTTGTTACTCGCATGTGGCCCCTATTGGAGCGTTATCCAGGAAACATCGAACCATCTCAGCTTCTGGGCGGCATGGTTGGTCTAGGCTGTTGCATAGGGCTTGTAGGGAGCTTCATGTCCATAAGAAAGTTCCTAAAAACATAACACCCTTTTCGGTTGGCATAGTCAGCGCCGATGATATATAATGTAATCATATACGGCAAGATAAGCTGGCGCAGGTTATGTTAACCACTGCGGACAACTGGAGGAATCACTTTGGGGCAGCCGCAAAAACTTGGAGCTAGGTTTGCATTAGCAGTCTTAATCATCAGCGTCATGTCTGCGACGCCGATTGATGCAAAAAAGCAAAGCATAACAAGCATCAAGCGGCAACTCCAGCAGGTTGCCCGAAATATGAACCAGTATCGAAGCAGGCTAAAAGTTGTAAAACGGCAAAAGATTTATGCCTATCAAAACCTAGTTGCCGCTGAACGAAAACTTTCGATTTCGCAAGCAAAACTTGCCGATATTCGCACACAGCTTGCGCGCACTCGTAAAAAAATCGAATTAACACGCGCAGAACTGGAAAAAACAAAGCAAAGGCTCAAGAAAAGAAACGAGTTGCTTGCAACACGCATAGCGGATACATACAAACATGGAAGCATGAGCTATATTGGCATTCTTCTTGGCGCGGCTGACTTTTCAGATCTTCTAAGCCGCGGATATGTTGTTCGGAAGGTATTAGAAAAAGACGCTGAAATCATCGAATCCATTAAAAGGGACAAAGCCGCAATTGAGCAATACCAAGCACAACTTGAGGCTCAAGAACGAGAGCGAAGGCGGCTGGAATATCAACAAGAAATCGAGACACGCGCGGCGGCGGAATGGGCTGAGGAAAAAGAACGTAACTTAAAGCGAATACAAAGCGAAGCCGCGGAGCTGGAGCGCGCCCTTGCCGAGCTTGAGCAAACATCTCGCCGCTTGGGCGAAATGCTGCGGCGGATGCATAGAGCCGCATCAATTAGCAGAAAAGATATTCCTATGTGGTCTGGCGGATGGCTAAGGCCAGTGCCTGGTGCTGTAACATCGGGATTTGGCATGCGCATGCATCCAATACTCAAAAGGTATATACACCATGATGGCATTGACCTTCGAGCCGCCTACGGCACCCCAATTCGAGCCGCAGCCGATGGGATTGTGAAATTTAGCGGAGTCTGTGGGGGATATGGCAAGACAGTAATTATTTATCACGGCGGAAACATTGATACTCTTTATGCGCACTGCAGTCGTCTCGCCGTGTCGGTTAATCAAAAAGTAAAACAAGGGCAAATAATAGGGTATGTAGGTAGTACAGGGCTTAGTACCGGTCCGCATTTGCATTTTGAATTTAGGGTAAACGGAACGCCTAAAAAACCACCATTCTAGAAAATTACCAAACGAGAGGAAACCATCTTGAAAGCAATGAGAAAAAAAGTTCATGTATGGCTTGCAATAATATTTATCATTGCTGCTTTTTGCGGCGGAAAATATCTTAGGTCAATTCAAGATAGGCCCTTATTGATTATAAAGGGCGCATCTCCACAGGCGAATGCTCTGCTAAAGCTAGCACCGGAGCAAACCCCTATTCAGGTAGAATCCATCAAGCCGAAACCACAAATTGGGGCGGATGCGGAGTATCGCAATCTTTTCTCGACGGTGCTTAATCTTTGCAAGAAGCATTATGTAGAAAAGATAACGCCTGAAAAAGAAGCAAAAATGGCTCAAGGCGCAATCCGCGCTATGTTGGACTCGTTAGATGACCCAGACACGCGCTTTATCACCCCTGAAGAACGCAAACTGCTGAATGATGTCGAAGCCGGCATATTCCATGGAACTGGTGCAATACTAGCTCTAAAACATGAAAAAATCGGCGATCTTGATACAACAAATATAGTCGTAGTGGCACCCATGCAGGGAAGCCCAGCGGACGAAGCCGGGCTCGAGCCTGGTGATGCCATAACCGAAGTAGGCGGAAAGTGGGTCATCAATCATGATCCATATATGGAGCCAGAAATCCAAAAGATGCGCAAGATGGTCAGGAATAAACAACTTGACCTTCTCTCTTATCGAAAAGCGCTTGACGAAATTGATGCGCGGCTAAAAAAAGGAATTACTATTCAAGATGCACTTGACAAACTCACAACCACGACATCTGGCGATTTAAATCTTGAGGTCGAACGGCCTGGCAAATCGGAGAGAATCAAGGTTAAGCTGCGCTGCCGCGACACAGTGGTAGACCCTGTTGTTGTCAAAGAACTTAAGCATGGAATTGCATACGTACGAATTGCGCAGTTTAACAAACGAGCAGAAAAGGAATTCACAGCAGAAATTAGCAAATTACAAGCGCGCAGGGCGAAGGCTCTAATCTTAGATGTGCGCAACAATCCAGGTGGGTCGCTTTATTCAGCAACATATATAGCATCTAAGCTCACAGGCGGAGGAACAGTCGCCACAATCCAGGGCAGGAACGCAAAGCGTTCAATCAGATTACCCAAGACGCGCAGTATTGGAATACCCGTTGCCGTTCTCATCAACCACGGTACATCCAGCGTGGCAGAACTTTTCGCTGGAACTCTAAGAGATTCGCAAATTGCGACCCTTGTCGGAACAAAGACTTTTGGCGATGGGTTGGTTCAAACACCGGTTGTGCTCAAGGACGGCGCATCTGCGATAGTTACGACTGGAAAAATGATAACTCCGGGCGGTATTGACTTCAATGGCCATGGGTTAAATCCAGACATAACTGTTGAGAACAAAAACCGCAAGGATGATGCTCAGCTTACTGCAGCTGAGAAGCTGTTGGTTTCTAAGATTGGGACACCAAAAGGATAAAAGGCTAACGAAAATGAAAAAAGCGTTCTATTTTGTATTAATTATAATGCTGATTTGCACCTCGTTTCTATGTGGTTTCACCTACACAGATTTCTCTCGAAACCCAAGCATACCGAATTTAGTAGCCTTACTTGAACAAGCGCCCTCCAGACTGCTTCTAGGCATAAGAGCTGAACTTGAGTCTAGCAAGGCAGATGTGGAGTGCACGGATGCTTATTGGCAAATTTACTCTTACATAAGCAACAATTATTTTGGCAAAACTCCCGACCCAAAACAACTCACCTACAGCGCAATTCGCGGAATGCTTGCTGCGTTAGGCGACAGATATACTCGCTTCTTAGATCCTGAACAAAATAAGGAAATGCAAAGCGAAAATCGCGGCGACTTCGAGGGAATCGGCGCCGAGCTTGATGTTAAAGATGGCTATGTATTTATAAAAAACCCCTTGCCTAACAGCCCAGCAAAAAATGCGGGACTGAAGAAGAATGATGTCATCCTAAAAGTAGACGACACGCTAATCCACGGCATGGATATTGACGAGGTAGTCAAGCGAATTCGTGGGCCTCGTGGGACAAAGGTAAGAATTACCATCAAGCGCGAAGGCGTTCCAGAACCCATGGAATTCGAGATAACCCGCCAGGTAATTATATCACCCATGGTCGAAGTCGAAATGAAGGACGACGAAAGCAAAATCGGCTACATCGCCCTTCGGCAATTCAATGAGAAAAGCGACGAACAGTTTGACCAAGCGCTTACAAAGCTAGAAGCTGATAAGGTGCAAGCCCTAATTCTTGATCTCCGAAACAACCCTGGGGGCTTACTAGACGTCGCTGTTGATATAGGAAGCCGCTTCATTGATAACGGTGATATCGTCATCATTCAAAACAAAGGTGGCGAGAGAACATCTCTAAGAGTAAATCCTAGTCAACATAATCATAAGAGATATCCGCTAGTTGTTCTAATAAACGAAATGAGCGCTAGCGCATCCGAAATTGTGGCGGGTGCAATCCAGGACCACAAGGCTGGTAAGTTAGTAGGCGTTCCTACATTCGGCAAAGGCTTGGTTCAACAAATATTCAATCTCGAGGATGGCTCAGCGGTGGCAATCAGCACTGCAAAATATTTAACACCTCTTGGCCGAGACGTTGATAAGCAAAAGATAAAGCCGGATGTAATCGTAGAACCAACCGACGAAGACATAAAAGCAGAAAACGACGTACAGCTTAAGAAAGCTATTGAAATTCTGAAAGCAGAACTCCAGTCGAACTTTAAAACCACAACAGCTCGGGACCATAGAAAGAGCTGAACTTTGGTGCGTAGAACTCGCAAATCATGTTTGCCGGGCTGTATCAAATATACGGCAGCTCTACTACTGCTAGCAGCCGTAGGATTTGGAGCGGCATATCTCCTATCGCAAAACAGGAGGGAACTTCCCAAAAGTTTTCCTACGGCTCCTCAGCACGCCCCTTCTACAAGAACACAGCCAATTGCGCCTGCATGGGAGCAAACACCTTCTCGTCACAAGCCGCCCAAACCATCCGAAGCCGAACAAACAGCAAAAGCCGAAAATCCTATCTCGCACCCAAGCGTTGATTCCGCTTCCAAAGAATCTGAGGCATCAATTAGGAAGTCGCCTAAGCCAACGATTACCTCAAAGGAACAATGGAACGAGGTTTCTCATGGGAGCAGAATGAAGCCTTTGATTGCTCTAACATTCGATGCTGGCGCAGATAGCAGCCCAACTTACGAAATCTTGAATGTTTTAGCGAAGCACAACTTGCACTGCACATTCTTTCTCACAGGCAAATGGATTGAGCGCAATCCTGAACTTACCCGACGAATTGCTACCGAAGGCCATGAAATCGGCAACCACACTTATTCACATCGAAGTTTACCCAAGCTTCCCGACGGGGAAATAGTAAATGAGTTGGCACGCGTTGACGACTTGGTGATTCGCCTAACAGGCCGCAGCACCAAACCACTCGCAAGAGTACCATACGGTTCTAGGGACAAGCGAGTACTGCGCATTCTTGCAGAAAACGGCTATCGCTCTATATACTGGGATGTGGACAGTTGGGACGCATTCAAACGCGGTATTACTGCCAACGAGATTCGCCAGCGCGTGCTCAGTCATGTTCAAAACGGCTCGATTGTCCTTATGCACTGCGGCAGTAAGGCAACAGCAGATGCCCTAGATTCCATAATTGAAACGCTACAGTCATCTGGATATCAAATTGTTACCGTAAGCGAATTAATTGGTATTTGATTTCACCTTTTCTACTAGCAAGCATTCAGAAAAATGTGAAATGTGAACGCGAAACTTCCCTACCCTAGCCGACATCTCATTACCACAAAAAAAGGAGTTGATGGGAGAAATAGTATATGGAGGAAAAGCTCGAAAAAAACATTAAGCGCAGGATATGGATTGAGCGTGCTTTCTTAATTTTGATAATTATCATAATTGCAGGATGGGCGGCTTCTCAACACTTCGGTGGGAAGCCGTGCACAATCTGTGTTGATGGCAATGCAATCGTTACTGTGGAATCAACCGCCGCCGCAAAAGCTTTGCTAAACCAATTGAGAACCCCAAGTGAGGTAAAAATCCGACACACCAGGTTTGACAAAATCGTTACGCTTCGTCCTGCTCGGCAAAACGCGGAAGTCGTCCCCATCCCGGAAGCCGCCGGAATGCTTGAAAACCTATTATCAGTTATGGCTGAAGCATTTGCAATTTCTGTAAATGAAGAACCAATTGTTGCACTCGCCAAAGAAGAAGACGCCCTAAAGACCCTTGAGATTGTAAAGAAACGTTTCGCAAGCAAAGTTGATAATCTCAGCGAGGAACCCACCTTCAAAGAAAATGTAGGCATCGAGCGCAAGTATGTGGAAATCAGCAAAATCTGCCCTACCCCAGAAAAAGCCGCCGATATTCTTGTGTCAACCACCGAAGAGCCAATTTATCATGTCGTGAAGGCCGGCGACCGCGCTGTATTCATCGCTCAACAATATGAAGTTTCGCTAACCGATCTCAAAAAACTCAACCCAAACATTAATCTAGATGCTTTGGTTGAGGGAGATAGACTGCTAATAAAGCCTCCTAAGCCGCCGGTTACGGTAATAACCAAAAGCTTAATCACAAAGGTAACAGAAGTAACAGCACCTTCAGAACTCAGATATCGAACTGGCACCAAAACTGGAAAGCGTGTAACAAAAACGGTGATAACTTTTGAGAATGGCAAACCTGTCAATTCCGAGGTCATCAGTCAGGTAACAGTTTGGAACAAACCAGCCCCGCCCCAATGATTGCAGCAGAATCGCCAAGAGCAGCTGGGAGCACCTTAACTGGTGGCAGGTCGGTTCCAGGAAAAGCGCTGTTTTCCTCTACATAAGCCTTCACGGTTTCGAATATTTCTTTAACCTTGCCGACACTTCCACCTAGAATTACCGCTTCAGGCCCAACCATTCGTATTATGTTCACAAGCGCAACACCAACTGCATTTCCAGCCTCGGTCAATATTTGTCGTGCCAACGCGTCTCCTTCGCTGCTCGCTTTTGCCACTGTTTGAGCAGTGATGTCGGAAGGTTTGTTGTTAACCAAGTCTGTAATTATTGATTTCGAACCCGCCTCAATTGCTTCTCTCGCTTTCCTTGCGATTGCCACTCCGCCTGCGACTGTTTCTAGGCAACCAACGAACCCACAGCCGCACTTCCAATCTCCCCCTGCAAAGACATGGCCAAAGTCTCCGCCGCTGTTTCTCCTGCCCCGAAGTAATCTTCCTTCGTGAATTATCGCACCACCAACCCCAGTTCCAAGCGCAACATAAATAAAGGAACTGAGACTTCGACCAGCCCCGACGGAGAATTCGCCTAGCGCGGCCATATTTGTATCCTTGTCCATCACAACCGGTTTGCCAATTAGGTCCTCGACTTCCCTCCCAAGGGCGAAATTCCGCCAACCTAGGTTTGAAGCAACTACCATCGTCTTTGCATTATTATCAACGTATCCAGCCGCGGCGATTCCAATGCCGTTACACTCATCAAACGATTTTTGAATCTCCCATAAGAACTCGGTGATATGCACAATTAAGCGTTCTGTCGCGGTATTTTGATTATATAAATCAGAGGAAGAAAGTCGAATTGTATGCCCAACATTGCCCTTCTCGTCAACAAGGCCTATCCTGAGCGTGGTCCCACCAATTTCTACGCCTATGGCTTGACAATTAGTAGACATTTGTTACCCAATATTATGAAAGGCGAGAAAAAGCGTTCTTTTGGCAAGAAAATTTGCCGTTCCGAAGTTAAAATCTTTTGCTTTCTAATTAATGATTTTAGGATTGAAACCTGGTTTTCCTCCAAAATGCTGCTTCATTTCTCTTGCGTGTTTCCGAGTTTGAAAGACTTCTACAAGCGAGTCGGATAAACGAGAATGAAGCCATATCGCTACTTTGCAATGCCTTAAAGCTTCTCAAAAGCGTTATCAAATCAGAAAAATCTTTGATACTGCGCTACTATAGCATCATTATTAATCTCGCCAGCCTTTTCCGACTTAAATATGTAGTTAACTTGAATCTTGTGGTAGTCGGATTTTATGTAGTAAGTAGCGCCAATTGTGAGCCATGATATATCCTTCGAGTTCACAACCGAACGGTCAGGGTCCATAGCTTCAAGACGTGCAGCCAGCAACCACTTCCTAGATACAGCGTAAGCCCATTGCAGATAATATCCCTGTGCATCTATGCTGGGAATCGCAGATTTGTTGCTGTGATACCGAGCCGCAAAGTACTCACAGCGAAGCGAATTTTTGCCAAAATCATAGGCAATCGCGATATTCTGCCGAACATCATTGCCTGAGAAATTTGCATAACCTGGCGGAGCGCCTGGAAGCTGACCAGTAAAGTCAATATCATGATCTTTGCGCCAGGATACGGCAAGTTCGGAATGAAATCGCTTTGCCGCAGAACATGGCTCGTATATAAAGCGCCCAACTACCAGCGGGCCATTGCCCTCTAATGGCTCGTTAGCACCGTTCCCGTCGAACACCCCAACTGCGCATCGGCCAACTTTACCAATCTTTCGTTCAATTTGGATGCCTCGATCACGGGCAAACGACATTCCCAGGCTGCCGTTTGGAACCAACTTATCGGTCGGCTGACTGCGGTCAATTAATGCGAGCACGGAATCGGAGGTAAACCGTTCCATTCCAAAAGGTGGCTTGAACTGTCCTACTGTGAGCTTGACAGAACCAGATTGCGTACTAGCACTTGCCTCCTGAACGACTATTTGGTTATCAGTTGAGCTGCGGTTATTCGTTTTATACAGGAACTGCAAGTAGTAGCTCCAATTGCCAGAAATGGGACCGCCTCCATACAGCTTAAGCCTGCGCAGACTTAGGTAATCGGCACGATCTTCTGGGTTAGTATAGCACACCTGGAAATAGCCTTGCCACTTGTGAGTGGTGGAACCTACGCTGGATGAAGTTATTATACATGTAAGCAACGCCAGCGCTAGAAGAAATCTACAATGTTTCAACTCCCCACCTCAATCACATCTTTACTTATTCGGCAGTATTGCCACATTGGCACGCTTTTTTGGCGGCCTTTGTCGTCAAATGGGTCGACTATCACCGGGGAATTGAAGAATTGGGAATTTGGGGCATGACAATCCGAACATCCCTTAGCGCCCCAAGCCTTCGAAGATGGCGAAACGTTATGACTAAACGTCCAATACAAAGGTGAAGCTTGAGGATGAGGCTGAGATACGAGTAACAGCGTTGTCAAAAAACCTGCAACAAGCGTTATAGATGCGCCATTCTTTAGCAAGACTCCTGCTAGTGGGAAAGCAACAAACCCAGGTATGAGCGCGACCGAGCCGACAGCCAATGCCAATACAAAATGCGCGGGAGTATCAGCGGAGAGCCACTCTCTAAGCTGTGCTGGCGTCAAAACCGAAAGAGAAATGCTGATAAGGATAAGCACAACCGACATCTCTGGGACTATCTTCCAGAACATCATCAGCCCCCGATGAACAGAGCGAACTGTCTTGTGCCTATCAAGAATAAAGCAAGCCGCCAGGATACACAAGCCAATCAGATTGAACGCCAGCAACTTTAAATCAATTCCCTTATAATTTATGGCTTCATCTATACATTCAGCTTTATATTTTTAAGTTCCTTTGTTGCTTTTTGAACAAACCTCAAAAACACGCTACTGCAGGCGTGCGCAAAAAAGCTGTCTCATGTCGAGAATCGAGAATTTAGAATTACTTTCTCGCCCGAAACCGCAAGCGCCCAACCTGCAAGCAAAACAAAGTAGACGCTGGCAATCTAAAAACGCGCTTATCCGGCGTGAGAGCTCTGCGTCCCTGCACACATATCCGCCATAACTAAATTTTAAGCGGCTGCCCCACAAATGGAATGACAGTGCCGCCAATACAAGCAGTGTCGTATTTTAGGGTAAACTCCTTCAAATGATGTTTTGTGTTCCAATCAACCAGCAGTGTAGGGCGTTAGCCATATACTTTGACTGCTTTTCTGAATATGGGTAGCCAGCTACTTCAAGTTTGCCGAAGTGTTTGTTAGCTTTCTTACTAGAGGCATGACGCTCACAAGAGGTGCGTTTGAACGATTGCTGGAAGATGAACCTCCGTGCTTCTGCATATTTCAATCTCTTGACATGCTGCATTCACGGCAATAAGTTGATCCGCCCCATGTTGCCAATACTCGTAGATGTGATAATGAGTAAGCATACAGCTAAGGCTAAGAGAGTGGCAATAGAAAATCAAACATCAAATCAACCAAGCTTACGCCTTTTTAAGTTACAGCACATTATCTGAACGGTCTTTCGCAAGCCTTAGAAGCATAAAATTTTACTTTCGCAACTTTCTCCATTTTTTCAATTTTGTCTGCTGGCTAAATAAAGTTTCGCAATGAGTTTGTTAATTGTGATTCAAACCCTCTGCCGTTTTCGAAAGAATCTGAGCATGGAAACACTAATTTGATGTTGCTTCACCACCTAATAAAGCAAACCGGCACAAAACGCGTAAAAAGCGTCTTGTGCCAGTAATGTGGGAAAGCACCTTGGCGACGCCCAGACTCACAATGAAGGAGATTTTTCTTTAAAGTCTAAATAGGCAGTTTTCGCTGTTACACAATGGGCCTAATGTACATCTGCAATCGGTGATTCAGCCGATTCCGTATCAGCTTCGCCAAGGGACTTCACGTCATGCACAAAGGCATCCATGGAGCGAGCCAGGTTGCTCAAAACCACAGACCATTCGCGAAGATGTCCCCTGCCGCTTTCAGTAATTCTGTAAACGTGGCGTGGTGGACCGGACCCGCTGGTGTCCCAGTCGGAGGTAACATACCCCATCGCTTCAAGTCGCTGAAGGGTTCGATAAAGCGCTCCGCGGTCAATCTCGGCGTCGGTAAGAGCGTGGTCGGCCAAGTCAGCCGCGAGTTCGTAGCCATAAGCTGACCCCTTTTTCGCCAGCATATACAGAACAACCGGCTCTACAAACCTATAGAGATTTCCCATCGCACAGGTGCACGGGCCTCTAGCCGCGTGCCGATGGCAATATCTTCTGGGCATGAACTAGCAACTCCTTGTTTTTTCAAAAACACCACGGCCCCAGTCATGCGCTTTGCGTCGCTTATGTCACGGGTACCATAGCGTTATAATTCTATCACATCTCGTGCCGCTTGTATATATTCGAGAATGTCCTCACAATCTAGACGCAGCCTGAACCACTTAATGCTAGCATTAAGTGGTGTGTTACTGCATACCTCTGAACTTGCATGCCGCTTTGAAAAATACCACAATTAGCTCGCTCACGTTCGCCAAGGTTTTCTGCCGAATGATTCCCTAGGCGAGAGAAAAAATTTCTAAGTAAATTGAAAAATATGTTGACTCCCATGGAATGGTAGGGTATAATCATAAGTGTAAGTTACACCTATCACCCAACCTAAGTGCGGTGATGTCAGAGACTGGCGGCGCAAAGAAGGAAGACATGCCAAAAGGTGATGGGACCGGCCCCCTCGGATTAGGACCTATGACCGGTCGAAGGGTTGGGTATTGTGCCGGTTACTGCATGTCGGGATTCGCTAACCCTGCAGTCTTAAGCTTCGGTTGCGGAGCGGCGCGATGGCGCGGAAACAGAATCGGCTTCGAACCTTCGTTCCGCACAAGACCGACTGGAGGGTATTCCTTTTATACCGGATTCGCCACGCCGGTAACCGAAGTGTTCCCAAAACAACCACGGCTGAAAAAAGGACCAAGCTAGGGTCGCACCTATCAGCGTTGGGATAGCAGCTAGCGGTGGCAAGAATCGGCTTGAAAAGACCAAAAGTTGCAATCTCTTGAGAAATTAAGAAATTGCTAATTCGCCGTTAAGGCGGCAAAAGGAGGTAGAACGATGAGATATCGGAACATGTATTATCTTACAGGCTTGCCTGGATGGATGCGATTCGGCTACAGCCCCGGTTGGGTCGGTCGGAGCGCGACAGGGCTGGGCCCTTGTGCAGAGTACCTCATAACTGGTCGGTGGCCTACTTTTCAAGCGGCGCCAATGGCACAATCTGGCGCTCCAGGTGGCTGGCCAGGCTTTGAGCCGCAGACGCGGCTGGAGTTCCTGAGGAAGCAAGCCGAGATACTCGAACAGCAACTCGCTACCATTAAGTCCCAGATTGAGAATCTGGAAAAAGCTCAGACCAAATAATAGGAGCTGGCGTATTCAATAAACAGCATGCCCGATTCGAGGATAGATCCCCTATTCAGCTAGTTGGCATGCTTTATAGTCGTGGACAGACAGCGGCAGCGCATGAAAAGATAATTTCTTAGTGTCAGCCGTTCGTGGTCAAAATGCGACTGTCGCCGTAAAGACATGCCTAACCGAAAACGAGGAAACGAAGACTTATGACTGTCATTCGTACTCTGAGCAGGAGCCGGCACCGGCCTTCTGCTCAGCTTCACAAATGAAATCGTAACTTGAAAAACTTATTTGAAAGGAACGAAACCCAAATGAAAGTAGCAGTTTGCTCAACAGGCAACACACTCGATGCGCTGGTTGACCCCAGATTTGGCAGGTGTGCGTATTTCGTCATTGTTGACACAGAGACGTTCGATGCATCTGCCGTCCAAAACCCTGGGGCAATGTCGGCGCAAGGCGCGGGAATTCAAGCGGCACAAGTGCTCTCATCCCTTGGGGTGTCGGCCGTGATAGCCGGCAATCTGGGTCCGAATGCGTACCAAGCGCTCTCTGCGGCTGGAATCAAGGTATACTCGTGCGCGGGAGAAACCGTGAGGAACGCAGTGAATCTACTCAAAGCAGGAGCACTACAAGAAATCTCTGCGCCGACAGTTGCAGCCCACTTTGGAATGAATGCCCCTCCCAGCCAAGGACCAGGAATGGGCATGGGCGGCGGTATGGGCCTCGGCCGAGGCATGGGTCGTGGAGGCCGTGGGCGTGGCGGATGGTAAATATCTAACGGAGGTTAATCAGATGCCAGGAATGGATGGAACAGGTCCTGCTGGACAAGGACCTATGACGGGTAGAGGACAAGGGCCTTGTAACCCTCTTGGAACTAATAGTTCACAAGCGACCCCACAGCAGCCAATTAGCTGGCTTGGAAAAATACTGCAAGGGACACTTGGCAGTTTCGGCCTTGGAGCCTATGGCATTCGCCGAGGAGGCGGTCGTGGTATGGGAGGTGGCCGAAGACAAGGCCGAGGCAGGAGACGCACTTTCTGATGAGAGTGGCAATCACTGCAAAAGAACCGTCTATTGAAAGCAATGTTGACCAAAGGTTCGGACGTGCTCGGTATCTCATAGTCATTGACACTGAGACCGGAAATACCGAGGTGCATGATAACGAAGTCAACCTGAACGCCGTACAGGGCGCGGGGATACAGACAGCCCAGAATGTTGTTTTACTGAACGTCGAAGCAGTTCTAACAGGTCACGTGGGACCGAACGCTTTCCGCGTTCTGTCGGCTGCGGGAATCAGAACTTACGTGGGGTTTCAAGGCACTGTTGGAGAAGCTATTGAGGAGTTCAAGTCTGGAAAGCTAAACCCAATAGACTCTGCTGATGTGGAGAAGCACTGGTAAAAGTGATAAATACAACTACCATTGCGGTGGCCAGCGGGAAAGGCGGCACCGGCAAGACAACCATAGCGACTAATTTGGCGCGCGTTGCGGAAATGCAGGGATTTGACGTCAGCTACCTTGACTGCGACGTTGAGGAACCGAACGGCCACATATTCCTGAAGCCTATGCTTGAGAAAACGACCTCCGTTTTTGTTCCCGTTCCCGTTGTGGATAAGGACAAATGTACGGCTTGCGGAAAGTGCAAGGAGATATGCCAGTACAGCGCGATAGCACTACTCGGCAAAACTGTCCTCACATTTCCAAATCTATGCCATGGATGTGGCGGTTGTGTGCTGGTCTGTCCGACAGGCGCAATAACCGAGGCTGGCCGCGAAGTAGGAGTTGTTGAAGAGGGAACGGCGAACGGAATTAAATTTGTGCATGGGAAGCTCAGAATTGGCGAGGCGATGTCACCACCTCTTATAAGAGAAGTCAGAAAGAAAAAAACAGACGGCGGTTTGAACATAATCGATGCTCCCCCCGGCACTTCCTGCCCGGTAATACAATCAGTGAGAGGAGCTAATTATGTGCTCCTTGTTACTGAGCCGACACCGTTTGGCCTAAATGATTTGAAGCTGGCCGTTGAGATGCTCAGGGTACTGAAGCTGCCATTTGGGGTTGTTGTAAACCGTGCCGATATTGGCGACGAAGCCGTTTTCGACTACTGCGCCAGCGAGTCCATTGAGGTGCTTTTGCAAATACCTGACGACAAACGAATTGCAGAAGCTTACTCGCGAGGCAAACTTATCATCGAGGCACTGCCCGAATATACCGCGGCGTTCGAATCGCTGCTGAAAGGTGTTACTATTGCGCAACTCCAATCTTGAAAAGATGCTGTACGAGCGGGAGGCTGTGCTTGTCAGCGAGTACGATGCGGCGCTTGACCTTGCAAGCTTCGATACTAGGGATACGGTCCTGGATGTCGCCACCGGCTCAGGCCGAATGCTCTTGCAGATTCTAAAGCGGGGATATTCGGTGATATCAGGCGACATCAACCAAGAGGCATTGGACAAAACCAGGGAGCGACTCGGCAGTCTAGCCGATAAACCCACGCTTGTAATCTTGGATGCACACAAGCTTCCGTTCGATGAAGGCAGTTTCCACGCAATAACTTTTGTGAATGCCATCCATGAAATTGACAATCCAAGCGGTGTGCTTGACGAAATAACACGGGTGCTAGCTGATAATGGAAGGCTACTCATAGTGGAGTTCAATGCAAAGGGATTTGAGTTGATGGAACTGCACCATCAGATGCAAGGCAAGGGGAAACACCGAAAGGGCGAGATGTCCACCGAAGACATCGACCAGCATTTGCGCTCATCGTTCGATAGTGTTGAGACCAAGGAGTTCACTATCACACGCGCGTGGGTTGCTTCAGGAAAGAAGACGGCAGCCAATGAGCTGTTTGGCGTTTTAGATGAGAGGGCAATCGCTGAAGCTCTTTCGAAAGCACAGCTAGAAGAAGACTGACAAAAGAAAGATTCGCAGGATAAAAGTAGAGACAGCGTAGCTTTAATTGCGATTTCAAAAGGCTCAAAGCGGCAAAGAACGCCCGCATGTTGTTTTCTATTACCTATTAGGAAAGGCCGACAGAGACATAATGAGCGCAAAAGCCCCTGTAAAATATAAATACCTATATGGGCCAGTGCCATCCAGGCGACTTGGACGGTCGCTGGGGGTAGACATCGTGCCGCACAAAGTCTGTAGCTACGACTGTATCTATTGTCAGCTCGGATGCACCACCAAACTGACTTCCACGCCTGAACGGCTTGTCGACGCACCAGATGTTATTAGAGAGATTGAGCATTGGGTGCAACACGGTGGAATCGCTGATTACATCACATTCGCAGGCTCCGGCGAACCTACGCTAAACATTGATCTTGGCGAGATGATTCGGGCGATAAAGAAACTCACCAATATTCCATTAGCTGTGATTACGAATGGTTCGCTGCTCGACAATGTCGAAATACGTGACGCAGTTTCGATGGCAGACGTTTTGCTACCTTCCTTGGACGCTGGAACTCAGCATACTTTTCATGCAGTAAATAGACCTGCGCCCGGCATCAGTTTCGCCAGAATGACCGAAGGTCTTGTGCAAACAGCACAAGAGTTCCCTGGCAAAATCTGGCTGGAGATTATGCTAGTCAAGGGAGTCAATGACTCAGATGCCGAACTTCGTGCGATGCACGAAGTTGTCCGACTGGTCTGTCCCGACAAATTGCAGTTAAACACGGTTGAAAGACCATCAAAATCCGGAGACGCCAAGCGCGTCTCATCAGAGACGCTTAGAAGAGCATGTGAAACCTTCGGTGGCTCGGTCGAGATTATCGCAGGCGGAGTGGTAATGCCTGCTGATAGGTGGCAATGGCAGGAGGTCAGAGACGAGCTAATGCGGATGCTCTCCAGAAGGCCTTGCACCATAGACGATATTGTCACTGCTTCAGGCCGAAATATTCACGAGGTTACAAAGCATCTGCAACATCTCATGCAAGAAGGACTCATAGAACAAATCGGGGACACTGACCCTTACTATCGTTGTGTGATTGGAGGATAAAATGGCGGATGTACGAACCACCGACCATCTCACGCTAGCCGAGCAATCGAACGAGGTTGCTAATGTGCTAGGCGTAATGAGCGGCAAAGGAGGCGTAGGCAAATCGCTTGTTACCAGCCTGCTTGCCTGCGCTCTCAGAAAAGCTGGACACGAGGTCGGGATACTTGACGCGGACGTTACCGGCCCAAGCATTCCGAAAATGTTCGGAATAGCTGAAAGGCCTGAGATAAATGAGTTTGGCATATTCCCAGTCAAGACTAGCTCCGGAATAAGAGTTATTTCCATCAATCTGTTGCTCGACAGCCCCTATGAGGCCGTGATTTGGCGCGGCCCTTTAATCTCAAATGCGGTCAAGCAGTTTTGGAAGGATGTGTTCTGGGGCAAGCTTGACTATCTGTTGGCAGACCTCCCACCCGGCACGGCCGATGTCCCTCTCACCGTAATGCAGTCACTTCCCCTGGACAGCGTGGTAATAGTAACCTCGCCACAGGAACTAGCCGCAATGGTTGTGCGGAAGGCAGTGGATATGTGTCGAAAGATGAACGCACCTATTCTCGGGCTAGTTCAAAACATGGCATGGCTTAGGTGTCCAAAATGCGGCAGTGTCAACTACCCATTCGGAAACTCTAATGGGGAACATATCGCCCGCGATATGGGGATTCCTCACCTGGTCGACTTGCCGATTGACCCAGAAATATCGTCCCATTCCGATGCTGGGACAATTGAAGACCACATGTTAAACCCTATTGCCGATAAAATTGATTTGATTATAAGCCGGCTGACGGCGATAAAACAAGCGCAAACAGCTGGACCACGTGATGAAAATAACACTCCTTGTTGATAACGAAGCAGCAAGTGACAGACTAAAGTCGGAACACGGACTGAGCTTTCTCGTTGAAACCAACGATGGGGCAGTCATGTTCGACACTGGGCAGACCGACGCGTGGCTACACAACTTAATTGCTCTTGGACGCGAGCCCGGAGCGATAAAAGCCATAGGTCTCAGCCATGGGCACTACGATCATACCGGCGGACTGATTAGAGCAATGAAGGAATTGCCTGGGATAGCATACTTTGCACACCCTGCATGTTTTCAACCGAAGTACGCGCAATCAACAGTTGGGATGCGTTACATTGGAATGCCTGCGGAAGTCGTGCTGCGGAAAGCAGCTTTCGCGCTCAACAAATCGGCGGTCGAAGTTCTGCCAGGTGTGATTCTGAGTGGAGAGATTACACCAATTACTGGAACGCACATATTCGAAAGCAGGTTTCTAACAGGCGATGACGAACTTACGCAAGACACTTTTGAGGATGAACAGTGTCTAATCGTGCGAAACGGCGGCAGGCTTGCCGTGCTGGTTGGCTGTGCGCACAGGGGAGTCGAGAACAACGTACTCGCTGCAATGAATGTGGCGGGTGTAACGCGTATTGACCTACTCGCAGGCGGATTTCATCTGGGCAACGCAGATGAAGACAGGCTGGAATCGCTCGCCGTATTCCTGCAAAACATGGATATAGGACAGATAGCCTGCTGCCACTGCACAGGGGCGAAAGCATATCAGTATCTCAGGTCCAATCTTGGCTCGCAAGTTACCATTGGCCAAGCTGGGATGTCCTGGTGCATATGAATTGACTGGAATTAGGCTTAATTCAGCAACCCCATATTTTATGTACGCAGGACCTGATACAAAAAAACACAAGAAAGGTAAGAATCCGTGAAAGAGCTTGTCGTGATAAGCGGAAAGGGCGGAACAGGTAAAACAAGTGTTGTCGCCTCGTTCGCCGCTCTTGCAGAAAACAAAGTGCTTGCCGACTGCGATGTGGATGCCGCCGACCTACATCTAGTGCTGTCTCCCAAAATCGTGCGCCGCGAGGAGTTCAGCGGTAGCAAGAAAGCGTCAATCCTAGCCGACAAATGCATAGGATGTGGAAAGTGCGCGTCTATGTGCCGATTTGACGCTATTAGCTTCGACGGCCCTCCAAACGACGTCGTCGGCAAGACCTATCAGATTGATACCATAGCTTGCGAAGGCTGTGGAGTCTGCGTCTACGTCTGCCCCGTCAAAGCTGTGAATTTCTTTCCAAGCATCAACGGAGAATGGTTCGTCTCTGAAACTAGACACGGCCCAATGGTTCACGCAAAGCTTGGGCTCGCCGAGGAGAACTCCGGCAAGCTTGTCACGATAATCAGAAGAGAAGCAAAAAGAATCGCTGAAGAAAACGGCCTCGAACTAATCATAATCGATGGCCCGCCCGGCATCGGCTGCCCCGTCATAGCTTCCACCACCGGCGCAAGCTTGGTACTCATAGTAACGGAGCCGACTCTATCTGGACTACACGACATGGACCGTGTTGCTGATTTGGCCGCCTATTTTAAGATTCCAACAGTAGTCTGCATTAATAAAAGTGACCTCAATCCCGAAATGACTGCGGTGATCCGCGAACGATGTATCGAACGGAACACAAGCTTCCTAGGTGAAATTCGCTATGACGAGGCAGTCACTCGGGCTCAGATAGTTTGTAAAAGCGTTGTCGAATATGACAACGGCCCTGCGTCCAGCGATATCAAATCGCTATGGAATGCTGTAAAGCACAAACTGGAATAACCAATCAAATACATAAAGGAGGTAGTATATACCTAAAATGAAGATCGCTATACCTACTGCAAATGGCCTTCTCTGTCCTCACTTCGGACATTCCGATGAATTCACGATTGTGGATGTTGACCCTAAAAACAACGAAATCGTCAACACACAAACGATTCCCGCGCCCGAACATGAACCCGGACTGCTTCCGAGATGGCTGCACGAGATGGGAGTTACTGTTGTTATCGCCGGAGGAATGGGAGTCCGCGCCCAGGGCCTATTCGCACAGAATGGAATTCAGGTATGCGTGGGCTATCCGTTGCTCCTCCTGCCGACATAGTAGCTGCGTATCTCGATGGGACGCTGGAGACAGGAGCAAATCCTTGCGATCACTAGAACTGCCGCAGAATGCAAAACAATCAAACGCAGAAGAGAGCACCAGCGCTGCCGACCTTTACCGCAACTGTTTCGCCTGCGGGAACGGCAAAGACGGCCTAGGTCTGACATTTAAGGTGAGTGCCAAAGATACCGTTTCGGCCGAATGGTTCTGCGAAGCCCGATATCAGAGTTATCCAGGAATTGCACATGGCGGCATTATAGCTACTGTTCTCGATTCCGCCATGACGAACTGCCTGCTGATAAAGGGCATATCGGCAGTAACGGCGAACCTACACGTCGAATATAGGGAACCTGTGCGAGTTGGCGGCATGGTGACAGTGAAAGCATCGCTGGTACGCTCTCGTTCACCCTTATTCGTGCTCGAAGCCGAGATTATCCAAGACGAACGGTGAAAGCCACGGCGTCTGCCAAGTTCATGCGCGTTGATACATGGTCGAATATGAGTCATGTATATTAATGCTCTCATTATAAACCATTTCCCCAATCCTAGATGCTCCCACTAGCCCAGGATGGCAAATGGATTGCTTATGAGTACGCCACTGCCGGCAACTGCACGTTCACCTATGACACCAAAGGTAACAAGCTTACCAAGACAAACGGTGGTGTTATGACAACCTATGTATAACACGGATGGGATAAGGGTAAGGAAGGCTAACAGGGATGGCAGGCAATGGATTTCTTGCTGAATTTTACTGATATTTGAAGGAAAAACTAGCAATAGCGTCGCATAGTATGTTAAACCTGGACTGCTTAACAGAATAAAGGAAGAGACACAGGAAATCTACCCCACGCGGATGGAATTGGGAGCACGAGGGTGAAGAGTGATGGCAGTACACCACCAGCAATCCTCGAAGCAGCGGTCTATGATGCTTATAGGAACATGCTTGTCTCTTTCGGAGGAACCCCAAACCTCGGTTTCGCCGGGCAATACAGGTACTATGCTGATTCGACACGTTTACACCTACCTGAAGGCAAGGCACTGTGATCCAAGTGTTGGCCGCTTCGTTTCGATGGATTCGATTGCATATGTTGGTGGAGTAAACCTGCGTGAATATGTTGGGTATTGGCCTACAACATTTCTAGACCCTTATGGATTAATAAAGCAGCAGATAACAATGCCACCGCCACCTCTGCCACTGTCAGAGATACCGTACGGAAACTGCACGTTTACTTGCATAGCATCCCTTTTGGGTGGAGCTATTTCTCCATGTCAGATGTGTGCAATTGTGAGCCCAGAAGCACCCAAATGTGTCTTGCCGCGCACAATTGCCTTTGGTCTGGTATTGTTTTGCTCCCTTGCGTGCAGGAATTCCGAGAAATGTAAAAGAAATCTATTTACAAATATTTTGCAAATCCAATTAACGTTAATTCAGTTGAACCGCCTACGGTTAATTTGCTTGTGCCCTGGAAATAAAATCGTACATTTAGCACAGGATGGGATTTCTTATGTCAGTAACAGATAGCATAATTATAACAGCGATTCTTTCGGGGATATGTGGTTTAGTAATTCTTTTAGACTGGCTATTCGTTGGCAGGCAAGTCATACGGAACACCTCTGCAGGCCGGTTGTACCCCAAATTCATGGGCATGCGGATTGGCGGTTCTGGTGTGACAGAGCGCTCTATACGCCGTATGGCTGCATCTTCCGCCTTAATTGTTCTGCTTCTATGCACGACTGCGGCCATTTTTGGTTACGGTTGGTGGTTTGGGTTAGTTACCTTTTATGGCGTGAGCATGTTGTTTTTATATCTTGATATGTCGAGAGAAGTGGAGCTATGCACTCATGATAGGTGTTGTGCCGATTCGCTTAGTTCTCGAATTTTTACTTTACGGCTTTCACCTGTGGGAACTTGGATGGATGCCCTTATGGGTTTTCTTGTTAGCCCCTGACGTTGCAGGCTATTATATAGGCAAGGTTGACAAACCAAATCGTAAGTGATACTGAGATGGTCGGTAGCTGTAACAGCCTAGGTATCGTGTGGTGTTTTGTTGCTTATGGCTTAGCCGTGATTGGCGGTGTGCTAGGATATCTCCTTTGCTTGGCAGTCTGCTTGGGTAGGAATGCAGATAGGTGGGCAATGGAGTAGATGGCATGTTCGGACATATACAAAAATTTGGAAAGCCCCTGCTGCGAGGTGCACGAATGCTGTACGCAAAGTCGGGGCTACTGATGGGAGGTTTGATTTAATGGATGTTTATAATAGTTTGCTGAAATTATTGTTTCCGGTTGGCTTGTTCTCGCCGAACTATTCGTCAGGTTGAAGAAAGCCGAATTTGGGGCGCTTAAAGGCCAGGCCCTTTTTGGGCTTGCATTCTATTTCATGGCTGTTGTCGGCGTTCACATGCTGTGCTTGCCGTTGCGTATCCAGCCGCCGGCGCAGATCTCGGATGTTTATCCACAGTTTATCGCTGGTGCAGTGCTATTGTTGCTCGGCACCGGAGCATTGGCTGGATGGGTTGTCTCGCCTGGCGGGTTCCGTTTTTTATACGTACCATTCGGGATGCTGATAAGAAAATGGCCAGCATGCTTTGGTGAGCGTCCTATTCCAAAAGAGCACACTGCGATTTGGGGGCGAGAGTCCTGGTCTCTTGCTGTTCGGTTTATCATCTCGGCAGCTCCTTTTGTCTGGTTGACATGGCTGATTATGACTATAGCGATTCGCACTTGGCAGCCAAAGTAGGCGTAGGAACGACGATTTACACCCACGACGCCGCAATAAAGATGCTCAGCGCCGGAACTTATCGTTTACCTAAGACTAAAAGAACAACATGCTCACTGAGACAAACGTTGGCGTCACTACAACCTATATGTTTAACGCAGATGGGATAAGCGTAAGGAAAGCTAACAGGGATGGCAAGCAACGGATTTCTTGCTTGATTTCACAAAAATAAGGTACTATGAGCCAGGTATTGGCACTTCATCTCTCATGTCCCAATCGGATATAGAGGAGGACGGAATTCCCACTTCCCGGCATGGGCTCAGCCATAGTCAGCGGTGATGCGTGCTCAAACACATAAGGAGGGTGGATTCAGATGAACCTACCTAGCGTGTTATCTGCGGGTTTGGGGTTCTTAGTATGGGATGTTTGTGGTCAGGCAACGTGAGTCAAAGATTGGATTCTACTTTTCAACGCTGGGTTTTGGTTGGTTTATCTATCATAACATCGTCCCAGGAAGAGACAGTTCGGAAACCATAGCTATTCTTTTTCTGGTCAATAGCATACTAATATGGTGGTGGGATGAGTTGCAAAAAGGCAGACAGCAGTAGCACCCATGAGCGCTCAGAGGCAGGCACATCGGCAATGACAACGTTCACTAGAAACGAGGAGGAAAGAAGTGGAGTATACTCCCTGGTGTAACTATTACTTACTAGACCGCCTTGAGTTTCGACAAGGTGAATGATCACACGGTCAAAAAAGCTTGCGAATGATCATCCACAGCTAATTCAGCTGGGGTGTGAAATTGAAGAAACCATCAATTGTCAGTAAAGCAAAACGGCCCAAACGACTTCCATGCGTTTGGGCCGATAATGTGGTAGCCCGTAGGGGATTCGAACCCCTGATCCCGTGGCTGAGAACCACGTATCCTAGACCGCTAGACGAACGGGCCGCTACTTTCGAGGTGTGAATATTATAGCAAAACTCAATCCCTTTGTAAAGGCCACTGCACCGCGTACGACTCTTTGTTCTTAATTAATCTTACCGTCAAGCCCAACAAAAAGTTCAACTATTCTGCAAAATCTATAATCTACTTCTTCTTGGTCGAAGTTTGCTGCTGCTGAGCCGCTCGCATTCTAGCTTTATAAGCTTCCTTCTTTCGCTTTCGAATCCTCCTTAACTCTTTCGCCCTTATTCGCAACTTGTTACCTCCCCAAAATGCCCAAGTTTATCACATACTCAAATATACATTGATAGTCTTGCTACGTCAACCTATTGGTTAAAGACAGGAGCTCCCGACGCATCTTACAATTCTATCGGGAGCTCCTCTTCTCGAAGGATTAGTATATCAACATGGTCTCATGGACAGGGAAAAAGTCAAAGGTCCGATGAGTTGAGAACCTTGGGAGCATAAAAGCTGCGGCTTTGTCACAGCCTGCAATTGCCCCGCGAACTTGCGCCAATCCGGAGTAATATTCGTTATAGCGGAATGAAGATACTTCTCCGCGGAACAATGCGTGCTTTTCTATGCCTTCTTTCCAGATATCATAGACATCTGTTATATCCACATAGACGTTTGGCTCGAACTCAAGCGCATCTTCCCAATTATCTGCAAAATACAGCTGCTTTATCCCATGTGCAGGCAGCGCGCGCTTGATTCCAGGAACAGCGGCGTAGAAAATACCTTCAACTACATTATAGTGTGTATTTATGTGGTCCTTATGAAAGCTTCCTTTCCAATGAGTAATGACAATATCTGGCTTAAGCTCTCGAATCACATCGGCGAACATCAGTTTACTTTCTTCGTTTAGATATGTCTCGCCGTCTTTAAATGGCATGATTCTAAGATCACACCCCCAAAGCTTTGCGGATGCCTCGGCTTCCTGGCGCTTTTGAACCTCATACTCTTCGGGAGGCAGTGTTGGATGGCCCTTCTCGCCGGGTGTTACTGCAACTATGGTGGCTTTGTGCCCTGCCTTAACATATTTTGCAAGCACGTGACCACATGTGATTTCCGCATCGCCAATATGTGCGCCAAAAAATACAATGTGAAGCTTATCAGACATTTGGAAAACTCCTTTCGATTTTGAACCTAAATTGCTTTGAGACTTCTAGCCAGCAATAAGCGAAAAGTTCATAGCAATCGGCAAAAGGACGCTGGATTTTTTAACCTAAGGCAATTTGTTCGTTTGCTTTCCATTTCCCTTATAAGTTGTTAACACTCCGCGCGGCAAGGCAAAGTGCACCAATCAATCCAGCACGATTTCCAAGCATTGCTTTTTCAATTCTAACTTGCTTAGCTGAAAACGGTTGGGCATGCTCCCTGGCAATCTCGGCAACTGGCTTCAGGATTATGTCTCCTGCATCAGCTACCCCACCGCCGATAATTAAAACTTCGGGATTGAGCAAGCTAATCACATTTGCGGCTACAATTCCCAGATATTTTGCAGTATCGTTAACTACTTCCTGAGCCACCGGGTCGCCTAATCGAGCCGCCTCAAAAACAATTCGCGAGTCAATTTTTTTGATATCGCCGCCAGCAAGCTCCGTCATCTTAGTCTCTTTACACCTGGCTGCTTCGCGGCCCCTGCGGCCAATTCCTGGACCAGCGGCAAGTATTTCTGCAGAACCTCCGGCCTTGTATTCCTCCTTGAAGAGGCGGTCTTCGCCAATGACAAACCATCCCACCGCTCCTGCTACTCCGCCACTTCCCTTGTAAAGCTGACCGTTAATTAAAATACCGCCGCCAATTCCAGTTCCTATAGCCATTAAAAAGATGTTCTGCGCACCCTGCCCTGCGCCTTTCCACCATTCACCAAGGACAGCTACGTCCACGTCATTTTCAACCAACACCGGAACACCGAACTCTTTGCGTAGAATCTCTCCAAGAGGGATATCACGCCAGTCGGGAAGATTCGGCGCCCACACAACAAGTCCCGTCTCGCTTACCGTAATTCCAGGAACGCCGATACCAATTGCCGAGAGCTCGCCAATCGGATTTGCGACGGCGAGCTCTCGAGTTACGTCGATAACCTGATTTACAACAGCTTCAGCACTAGATGTATCTGTTGGGCGCTCGACAATATGGAGTATTTCACCCTCTAGATTGCCTATCCCGCCAGAGATTTTTGTCCCACCAAGGTCAATGCCAATTATGAGTCGGCGTGCCAACCCTGCAAGCCTCCCTTGCGCATCATAGCGTAGGTGCGCTTTTCTTTCATACCCTGTTTGCGGTAGAAGCGCGCAGGGATTGGCTCATCAGCCCAACCGAACCATACGCGATCATAGCCGTTGTCCTTTATCTTTTGCAGAGCCTTGTTGAAGATTACTGTTCCGATATTCTTTGAGCGGAGGTCGAAACGAACAAGGAATGGGCCAAAGTGCGACTCCTCGATGTGGCAATAGCCTACGATTTTGCCGTTCAACTTTGCAGTAAAGAAACGAACATAGTTCTCTGGGCTCTGGTTCATAACAATCTCCACATGTCTGTACCAATCGCCCGGGAAATTATGCCACAAGAATTCGAGAAGGTCGAGATGCTCGCCCTTCTCAAGCGGCTGTACTGTTATGTTTTCTTTTCTCAGCTCTTCTTCAATCTTGGCAACTTCCTCAGGATAACTCCAGTCCGTTAGAGAGCGTTCCATGTAATGGGCTACGTGGGAGGTCCAAAAACCGAACTTTTCGAGAAGCTTAATTGCTGCTGGATATTCCTTTACATCCACGCCAGGGAAGAAATACTTGGGCGACGAACCAGTAAGCCCACAGACAAAAATCTTGTCTCTATTTTTCCCTTTGATGAACTTGATGCATCTGTCAATCAATTCCGAGCCGATGCCCTGCCGACGAAAGTCCGGGTGAACCATGAATACTGTAATCCAGCCTCTATCCAACTCATAACCGCGGCCATCATTTGGTGTACGACGCACTTGCGAGATTGCAAATCCAACGATCTTGTCGCCGGCCACTGCGACAGGGCACCCATCTGGGTGTAGATTCGGGTCTGAAGTAATCTTCTCATCATAAGTTGCGTCGTCAATTGGATCGGCAGGCAGGCAAAGATTCCAAAGGTCCATGACTGCCTTTCGATCGGCAACGGGGTCGAACTGCCTGTAAGTAATTTCTGCCACCTGAAAACCTCCTTAAATATTTTTATAATTCAAGTTTGGGAATGCCACATTCCCCGGGTTTGATTCTTTAGAAGCCTTTTGCGCGACGCTTGTATTCTCTCGTACCGATTTCCACAAGGTCCTCTGCGATTCGGTCGCCTTTCACGTTTAAAGTTGCGTTTACGTAGAGCTTGACTCCCCGCTTTGTTAGAATGTCTGCCACAGTCGTTACAACGGCATTCGCTACAGTAATAAATCCCAGAGTCGAGCCAGGACCGACTTTTTGTTCCAAGCCTGGGACTTCAATCATTGCATCGCCAAAAGGAACACAGCTATCAATAACGATATCTGCCACTTCGTATAGCTTCTTTCCGGACGAGTGTCTTGATTCCGTTTGTTTAGAGTGCTCAAGCGAAGTTGTCGCAACTACAGTTGCACCCTGCTCCTTTGCCGCTAGTGCCACGTCTATAACAACGCAGTTTATTCCCGAATGGGAGAATATCCACATAACATCACGAGGGTCAAGGTCATAATTTTGCATTATAACTCGGCCATAGCCCTCAACGCGCTCCAGGAAACAAAACTGTCGAACACCCGAATCGCCGACAACATTCGTAAAATACGTGAGCGCCATTTCGCCAATCGGATGGAATCCTACAAAGCCTCCCGTTCGGGGATAAACCTCCTCCAAAGGAATATGGGCATGACCTGCTCCAAACATGTGCACCCAGCGTTCGGCTTCTATGGCATCCGCCATGACCGTTGCGGCTTTCACGATGTTCTCCGACTGGGTTGTCTCGATGCGATCCATAATTTCTTTAGCCTTTGCAATCCATTTAGATCCAAACATTTCCATTACATTCTCTCCCTATCAGCTTTCTTTTGGCTACTCTTGCTACACCGGCAAAACCAAAAAAGGCTAACCGGGCGCCAAAGGCACCGTAAACATTTATAACACAATGAGGGATTGCTAGTCAATCGTTTTCAGGGGCATTTTTAACAAAATTCAGCCAATGTAATCGTTTTCTAAATACCCTAATACGCCAAAAGTCGCTTTATTTATAGTTTAACGTTTTGCTTTAGCAACTCAACGCTTGTAATCTAGCTTTACTAGAATATCACCTGTTGGATGGGAAAATCTAGCCCCGAGAAGATGCTAGTTTTCCAGCCAATTCCTCTAGCTCATAAGCAACCGAAACATCAACTGTAACATAGCCAATTGGGACTGTCTTTATCATGTTTGGGCCATGGGAATCCGACCCGCCGGTCGCTATGAGGTTATACTTTTCAGCAATTCGAAGGTAGTGCTCAGTTTGTGCGGGCGAATGCTCAGGATGATAGACCTCAATACCCTTCAAACCAACCTCAACCAACTGGGGAATCAGTTCATCATGTTTGCTGGTCCCAGGATGGGCAAATACAGGAACACCAAGTGCTTCTTTGATTGTATGTAATGCCTCAAACGGACTTACCTTATAACGCGGAATGTATGCTGGGGCGCCGCGGGCGAGATACCTACCAAAAGCGTCGCCTGGAGAATCTGCGTATCCTGCATTGACAATTGCCCGTGCAATGTGAGGTCTGCCTACCGATCCCTTATCTGCAACTTTGAGTACATCATCAAAGCTAATATTAACGCCTAATTTATTCAGGCGTTCGACTATCTTTTTTGCGCGGTCCAAGCGTCCTTGCCTCAAGTTTTCGAGATGTCTGCGCAAAGCAACAGATTCATCATCTATAAAGTAGCCGAGAATGTGGACTTCTTCGTTTCCTACATCAGTGTTTATCTCAATACCAGGCACAACTTTGATGCCAACCGTTTTTCCGGTCCCAACCGCTTCCTTAATACCGTCAACTGAATCATGGTCGGTTATGCCAACTGCAGCCAAGCCAATGCGCGCAGCTTCACGGACAACTTGCTCGGGAGTCAAAGTACCGTCCGATGCTGTGGTATGCACATGAAGATCCGCTTGACCGCCTCCAACCATTTCCAATAGCCGCCTCATCGGCATGTTGTTATTACCCAATTTACTAAGAAAACGATTAAAATCTATCATAGCTGAATGCAAACGTCAATAATTAAAAGAAGGTAAATCACCCCTGAATGTCGCAATTAAGTCTAATAAAGGGGTTAGGAGGCATTTATTGAGTCAGCAGGAATATTATGTGTTGGAAGTACCTTGTAAGTTTTTAAATGACTTCCAGCAAAGACATGCTGAGACATTTGAGGAGGTAGTTTTAGTACTTCTTCGCCCAGGCAGACGAGTCCTTGTGCACACAAAGGCTTTCTATCCCAGCAATGTTTATAGGCTCCCAAGCGGCAAAGTAGGCAAAAACGAATCTCCCATTGAGGCAGCCCAACGTGAAATTGCTGAGGAAACTGGTTTGCAGCCGGCCGAAATCCAAAAAATTGGTGAGATAATATACATGCTTCGGTGCAATAACTGCAAACAAGAGTTTAGGTCCCATGTCTTTCTCTGCGCTGAAACATTTGAAAAACCGCAACCAACTAGCAAAGAAGAGGAAATAACTGATTTCAAAGAAGTTGATATACTAGAGTTAAAAGCCATTGCCGACCAGCTGCGCAATCTTCCTGCCGAGTGGTCAAGTTGGGGGCAGATGCGTGCGGTCGCTCATGATTTTGTTTATTACCGCTTGAAATCTTTATTTCAATTTGACAAGGCGAAATAGGTATGCTATCTTCGTGATAGCCTCAAGAAAGGAGCAATCTATAATTGTCATCACAGCCACTGGGCTATTTTGCATTTGTACTGCACTCTCACATACCATATGTGCTGAGTCATGGGCGATGGCCCCACGGTAGCGATTGGCTACTTGAAGTCACTGCGGAAACATATATTCCGCTGCTCGACGCCCTATACAGCCTTATTGAGGAAGGATGCTCTCCAAAAATTACCATCGGCATTACGCCGGTCCTTGCCGAGCAGCTTGCGGATGATTCCTTCAAATATGAGATGGCGGCTTACCTGCGTATGAAGGCAAAAACCGCCTTGGACAATAAAAAGGATTTTTCCCGACTGCATGAAGAGCAATTCATCAGTCTTGCAGACTTCTGGCATGATTTTTATTCTAGAGCGCTTGACCATTTTAAGAACAAGTACCGACGTTCGCTACTTAAAGCATTCGCGGAACTACAAGATGCTGGCCACATCGAAATTATGACCAGCTCAGCAACACATGGCTATTCACCTCTGCTTTCGCAAGACGTAAGCATCCAAGCGCAGGTAAAGCAGGGAGTTGCCACATACAAGAGACACTTCAAGCGCCAGCCGCTAGGATTCTGGCTCCCAGAATGCGCATACCGTCCTGGGTATCGGTGGTCTCCGCCAGTCCAGCCGAAGCATCATACTATTGAGCCGTACCAGCGCAAGGGAATCGAGGAATTTCTTGCGGAAAATGGGTTGAAATATTTTATAATCGAATCGCACCTTCTCCATGGCGGAGAAACTAGAGGGGTCTATATCGACAGGTTTGGTGCGTTACAAAAGCTATGGGCGCAGTTTGTACAAGAAAGGCCCGACATCTCCGTTGCCAAAACACCTTATCAACCGTATCTTATCAAATCTTCTGAGAATGCAGAGAAAACCTCGGGGGTTTTTGTCTTTGTTCGCGATGAAGCAACCGGCTCACAAGTGTGGAGCCGCTGGCAAGGATTCCCAGGCGACGAATGGTATCTCGAATTCCATAAAAAGTATCAAACTGGCGGCCTTCGTTACTGGCGTGTAACCGGTCCAGATACTGATTTAGGCGCAAAGCAAATCTATGAAGTAGACCGAGCATTTAACCGAACATACGACCATGCAAAGCACTTCCTATGGTTGACTAAAGAGATTTTCCGAAGAGAAAATGCAAGCGGAAGAATACCTATCATATGCGCACCTTACGACACCGAACTATTCGGCCACTGGTGGTTTGAAGGAATAAATTGGCTTAAAGAAGTCATCAAAGGCATGCATTACGACCCAGAGATTCAACTTGTAACTTGTTCGGAATATCTTGAGAAGAATCCGCCGACCGCCGCAATTTCGCTTCCAGAGGGTTCATGGGGCGAAGGTGGATTCCACTACATGTGGCTAAATCAAAACACCGAATGGACATGGTCGCACATTTATGATGCGGAGCTCGAAATGCGAGAGCTAGTGGAAAAATACGCTGACAACGAAGAGCTCTTGCCAATTTTGAAGCAAGCCGCACGCGAACTATTCCTTCTTCAATCGTCAGACTGGCAATTTAACATCAGCACGGGTGCGTCAAAGGATTATGGTGAAGCAAGATTAACTGAACATTGCAAAAACTTCAAACGACTGGCAGAGCTGATACGAAAAAAGGCAGCTGGTGAGAAAATCAACGAAGCTGATTGGGTCAATTACAAACTATGCGAAGAGCGCGATTGTCTTTTCCCTGATATTGACCCTTCCTGGTGGAAAGAACTCGACAAATAAGCTTAAACAAACATTGTTTGGTAACCTATATTTCTAAAAGTGCAAGATACAGATAAGCCCAATATTAGAACTAAAGCAAAAATTCCAACCTAATGATTTTAAAATTGCTTTCTTAGACAACAAAGGCATTTGTTAATATAGTGCCCACCACACAGCCATATCTTGACAAGAAACCATTACCTGCGTTATACTCAGCCTGCCGCAACATTCCGAGGCTAAGGGATTGCTTTAGGAAACACAATGCGTTATGTTTCCTATCCTTGGAACGTTCGGTAAATAACTAGCACGACTTTAATCCATGAAAGGAGCCGTGTGATGCCTAAGATTTACATCATCGACGTAACAAATCGCGATGGTGTACAAACATCGAGAATTGGAGCTTCAAAACTCCAAAAGACGCTGTTCAACGTTCTGCTCAATGAAATGGGAATCTTCCAAAGTGAATTTGGCTTCCCATTTGTAAAGCATGAACAAAACTACTTGAACACCAACCTTGAACTTTGGGAAAGAGGTGTGCTTAAACCACTAAGACTCGAAGGTTGGTGTCGCGCGATTCCCCAAGATGTCGAGAAAAGCTTAGAGCTTACAAACGTCAAAATGCTGAATCTCTCAATCTCGACTTCCGACCAAATGATAACTCACAAATTTAAAGGCAAACTCGACCGTGAAAGCATAATCTCCGAAATGAAAGATGCAGTTACACTGGCCAAGGAAAAAGGCGTCGAGTGGGTTGGCGTCAATGCGGAGGATGCATCTCGGACAGATATGGATTACCTTATCCAGTTTGCTCAAGCGGCGAGGGAAGCTGGCGCAGACAGTATCCGATACTGCGATACCTTGGGATACGATGATCCTACGACCATCTACCACAGGATAAAGACTTTGGCTAAACATGTGGGACTCCCAATAGAGCTCCACTGCCATAATGACCTGGGTATGGCTGTGGCTAACTCCGTTGAAGGCGCAAAAGGCGCAATTGATGCAGGCGTTGATGCGTTTATTAATACCTGTATCAATGGAGTTGGCGAACGTGCAGGAAATGCTGACTTAGTTTCCTGCATCCTGGCACTGCGCTACTCGAGTGGATTCAAAGATCTATCACTGCTAGATGATAGAGTGGACCTAACAAAAGCGTGGAAAATCGCAAAATACGCTTCTCACGTGTTTGATATCCCGATTCCAATAAACCAGCCTGGAGTTGGAGCAAATGCATTTGCGCATGAATCGGGCATCCACGCCGACGGCGCACTAAAAGACCGACGAAATTACGAACTCTACGACTATGAAGACCTCGGTCGGGGTGAGCCGGAAATTATTCCAACGGGCAGAATCATCACAACAGGCGCCTATGGTGGAATTAAAGGATTCCTCAAAGTTTATAGCGACTTGGGGATAGAGTTCGAAAGCCAGGAAAAAGCTGAAAGAGTGCTGGAATTAGTGCAATATGCAGACCTCCATACCTCGAAGCCTCTGCACGAACTCGAGCTACGATTCATCGCTGCTTATCCCGAAGAATGCGCTAAGATAATGACCGTAAATCCGTAGAGGTATCCAGGAAGATTGATGTAGTATAAAACACCAAACCAGTGGCGAGAACTTTCCGCCACTGGTTTGGTTTCAGGCAAAATAGGAGCTAAAGCCTAAATGAACGTTGCACAAAAGATAATCTCCAGTCATCTCGTATCCGGCGAGATGACGCCTGGCAATGAAATCGCACTGAGGATTGACCAAACCCTTACGCAGGATGCGACCGGCACGATGGCATATCTTCAATTCGAAGCCATGGGTGTCCCACGCGTAAAAACAAAGCTGTCGGTCAGTTACGTCGACCATAATACACTCCAGACCGGCTTTGAAAACGCGGATGACCACCGCTTTCTCCAAACAATTGCGGCGAAATACGGAGTTTACTTTTCTCGACCAGGCAACGGCATTTGCCATCAGGTTCACCTAGAGCGATTTGGGGTGCCCGGACAAACACTTCTCGGCTCTGACAGCCACACGCCGACGGGCGGTGGACTTGGGATGATTGCAATCGGTGCCGGTGGATTAGACGTGGCAGTGGCAATGGCGGGCGGACCCTTTTACCTTACAATGCCCCAAATTGTTCTTGTGAGACTCATTGGCAAGCTTCGCCCTTGGGTGTCTGCAAAAGACGTAATTCTTGAGTTACTTCGCCGGCTAACGGTCAAAGGTGGCGTCGGAAAAATATTCGAATACGGAGGGCCGGGCGTCAGCACACTTACCGTTCCAGAGCGAGCGACGATAACCAACATGGGCGCAGAACTTGGTGCGACAACGTCGGTATTTCCGAGCGACGAGCAGACACGAGCTTTCCTCAAAGCCCAAGAAAGAGAACATGCGTGGACGCAAATAGAAGCCGACCCCGATGCAAAATATGATGAGATAATCGAGATTGACCTCTCTTCGCTAGAGCCAATGGTTGCACAACCTCATCAACCCGATAAAGTTGTCAAGGTAAAGGAAATCGAGGGGCTCAAAGTAGACCAGGTGCTTGTAGGGAGTTGCACAAATTCATCGTATCGGGATCTCATGACTTTAGCCAGCGTTCTAAAGGGCAAGAAGGTCCATCCCAACGTGAGCGCTGGAGTCTCACCTGGCTCACGCCAAGTTTTTGAAATGATAGCTAGGAACGGTGCGCTAGCGGATCTCATCGCTTCAGGTGTGCGCATCCTTGAGGCTGCATGTGGCCCCTGCATCGGAATGGGACAAGCCCCGTGCACAAACGGAGTTAGCATACGGACATTCAACCGCAATTTCGAGGGCAGAAGCGGCACACCGAGTGGGAAAGTATACCTAGCAAGTGTCGAAGTTGCCGCAGCTGCCATTCTTACTGGTCAGCTTACCGACCCCAGAGAGCTAGGCCAGCCAGTGGAAGTCATCCCGCCTGAAAAATACATAATAGACGACAGTATGATAATTCCTCCTGCCGAATGCCCCGAACGCGTTGAAATTATCCGTGGGCCCAACATCAAGCCTCTGCCTCTGCGCGGGCCGATGTCTGAAACGCTAACCGGCAAAATACTTATCAAAGTAGAAGATAACATCACGACCGACCATATTATGCCCGCTGGGTCAAAAATTCTGCCATTGCGCTCTAACATTCCGGCAATTTCAGAGCACGTCTTTGAGGGTGTCGACCCTTCCTTTGCGTCTCGAGCAAAATCAGCGGGTGGAGGATTTATCATTGGCGGGGAAAACTATGGCCAAGGCTCAAGTCGTGAACATGCTGCCCTTGCGCCTATGTATCTCGGCGTAAAAGCAGTAATTGCGAAATCTTTTGCGCGTATTCACAAGGCAAACTTAGTGAACTTCGGTATTTTGCCTCTTACCTTTGCTAATCCAGCGGACTACGATAAACTAGAACAAGACGACGAACTGGAGATTGAAGCCATACGCGATTGTTTGTTAAACCGCCTACCAATCACCATAAAAAACAAAACCAAGGGCACAAAAATTGAAGTGCGATACGATCTTACACCTCGGCAGGTCAGCATAATCCTTGCCGGCGGAATGTTGAGTTATATGAAATCCTCTAATCTTCAATAAAGAATCGGACGACCAAATGATTGAGATCGAACTAATCTCAAGCATCAAACACCCAGCAATCGTCCAAGCAAGGGCAGACCTAGCTAAAATAGTTGGTCGCCTGCACAAAACCTACCCAGTTGAAGACTTCGACATGCTAGAACAAGCCCTTGATGCTGGGATTCAACTTAAACAAGCGTTTTTTCGAGAAAACGCTCAAAATCCAAAACTTAATGATTTCGTCAGCCGATTAAGAAAGCAAAACATTCCTTGCTATCGCGTAACACCCGGAGTATTCACGCGAATCATGCCCTTGGGTTATAATACCTCAATTGAAGCGCTTGCGGTTGCAGAAGTTCAAAAACTGCATATTGATAATTTAGTAAGCCGTTGCGACAAGCACGCAATTGTTCTTGTTGGCGAGAAAATCCAGGACCCCCGAAACGTTGGAGTCCTAATTAGAAACGCAGATGCTTGGGGAGTCAAATTTGTAATATTTGGGAATTCCGCGGATGCTTATTCGCGTGCTAGTGTGCGGTCCACCACTGGCTCAATATTTAGAGTACCCATAGTTCAGTCGGAAGAACTTACTCAAGATATTGCCAAACTAAAAAACTTAGGATTTCGCATAATTGGAAGCTCAGCGACAGGCAAAACCCTCATATGGCAGAGTCATCTGACACCGCCATGCGCTATTGTAGTGGGCAATGAAAGCACCGGCTTATCGGAAGACCTGCGAAGACAATGCGATAGCATAATAAGAATTCCAATGTATGGAAAAGCACATTCTCTAAACGTTACTGTTGCTGCTGGCATACTGCTTTACGAAGCAACCAGAGAACCTAAGGTTACTCACCAATCATCAAACTAAGAACTAGAAAGGAAAGAAAACACCGTGGCACACAAAGTTACCTTGATTCCAGGCGATGGAGTTGGCCCGGAACAAACTGCTGCTGCAAAACGCGTAATCGAATCGCTTGGCGTTCCCATTGAATGGGAAATTCACGATGCCGGGATGGATGTAATGGAAAAATACGGCACGCCACTTCCTGAACACGTGCTGGAGAGCATTCGCCGAAACAAAGTTGCTTTAAAAGGTCCTATTACCACTCCAATTGGCAAAGGATTTCGGTCGGTAAACGTGGCTCTGCGAAAGGAGCTCAATCTTTATGCGTGCCTTAGGCCATGCAAGTACTATCCTGGAATTCGCTCTAAGTACACAGATGTTGATTTGGTAGTCGTTAGAGAGAACACCGAAGACTTATATGCGGGTGTAGAGTATGATTTGGGCACCCCAGAAGCAAAGCAGATTATTAAAATGGCCGAAGGGAAAATCCGCGAGGATGCAGCAATCTCAATAAAACCGATTTCTGTCACAGGCACCAGGCAGATTGTCAAGTTTGCCTTTGATTATGCTCTGGCAAACAACCGAAAAATAATTACTTCGGTATGCAAAGCAAATATAATGAAGTTTACGGATGGCCTCTTCTACAAAGTAGCCAGGCAAGTTGCCCTCGCCTATGGAGCACAATTCGAGGACCCGCAACTTGCAGATGGCTTGGAACCCGATCCTATTCTTGTAAATAGTGTAAAAGGCAAGGGAGCAAACCTTATATACCAAGAGCGACTTGTTGATAATATGTGCATGCAATTAGTCCAAAAGCCCGAAATATACGATATACTTGTGCTTCCTAATCTGTATGGAGATATAATTTCCGACCTATGCGCCGGACTAGTTGGCGGTCTTGGAGTAGCACCTGGGGCTAACATAGGCGAAGATGTAGCAATATTCGAACCAACTCATGGCAGCGCTCCAAAATACAAGGGACAAAATAAAGTAAATCCCACCGCGCTCATTCTCTCGGGCATGCTTATGCTAAGACATCTTGGCGAAAAAGAAGCTGCGGACAGGCTCGAAAAAGCAGTTGCCGCTGTTATTGCAGAGGGAAAATATGTTACCTATGATATGAAGCCGCATCGCGATGATCCAACTGCGGTCGGGACGTCCGAAATGGCGGATGCAATAATCCGAAAAATCCAAGGCGTCGAGTAATGGAATTCAAGACTTCATTGGCTATCTTAGCCAATTTTCAACCTTTCATATAAGTCTCCGCCGTAGATGTCATTAATAACAATTAGGGGAAAATCTTCGACTTCGAGGCGGAAAATGGCTTCAGGGCCGAGGTCTTCATAAGCAACAACCTCGGCCTTCTTTATTCGCTGGGCAAGCAGTGCACCTGCTCCGCCAGTTGCCCCAAAGTAGACGGCGCCATATTTCTTCATGGCATCCTTTACAGCCTGGCTCCGAACTCCTTTTCCAATCATCCCCTTGAGGCCACAAGCAATGAGCGCCGGTGTGTATGCATCCATGCGCCCACTCGTTGTTGGACCCGCCGAGCCAATTACACGTCCTGGTTTTGCAGGAGTTGGCCCAACGTAATAGATTACTTGCCCGCAAATATCAATTGGCAAAGGTTTTCCTTGCTGGAGAAGTTCGAAAAGTCTCTTGTGTGCGGCATCCCTGCCAGTATAGACAACGCCGGTTAGAAGTACCCTTGTACCCGAGCGCAGGTTGGCAATTTCATCATCGTTTAATGGCGTATAAATTTTAATAGGCTCTTCCATTGAATCCTTAAATTACAATTTCCTTGTGGCGCGCCGCGTGACATTGAATATTTATGGCGACTGGCAAGCTAGCAATATGGCAAGGGTATGTTTCCACATTAACAGCCAATGCAGTAGTCCTCCCGCCAAATCCGCCGGGACCGATACCAGTTTCGTTTACGAGGCTCAGCAGCTCTTTCTCCAGGCTTGCGTCTGAAGGATTCGCATTATGTTCCCCTACCCTTCTAAACAGCGCCTTTTTCGCGAGAACGGCAGCTTTATCCATCGTCCCTCCTATGCCGACGCCAATTATAAGCGGCGGGCATGGATTTGGACCAGCGGCCTTCACAGTCTCCACAACAAATCGCTTAACGCCCTCGATGCCGTCAGAAGGCTTCATCATTCGAACTGCGCTCATATTTTCGCTGCCTCCGCCTTTTGGCGCAAGCATAATTCTAAGACGGTCACCAGCAACAATATCGGTGTAAATCACAGCGGGCGTATTGTCGCCTGTATTTTTTCGTTCTAGCGGATGAGCAACAATGGATTTGCGTAGATAGCCTTCAGTATATCCCTTAGCCACACCTGCATTTACCGCATCGGATAAGAGACCTCCTACTATATGCACATCTTGGCCAAGCTCGATAAGAACAACTGCATAACCAGTATCCTGACAAATAGGCACGCTATCTCGTCGGGCAATATCGGCGTTCTCAATCAGTTGGGCAAGAACATCCCGAGCAATGGGAGAATCCTCAACCTCCATAGCATCTCTCAATGCCTGATAGACGTCATCACCAAGCTCATAGTTTGATCTGATGCATAGTTCAGCAACAGCTTCTGCTATCTTTGAAATGTGTATTTCCCGCATGTGTGAGTTTCAAAATTTGATTTGATTTGATTTGCATCGGACGCGACACAAAATCTTCAGCCGCTGAATTTAAAAACTACAATGCGTATTTGAGGACAACAATCTGTCGTTCCGCAGGAAGTGTATCTTTTGTTATCTCAAACTCCGATGAATCGAAACGTCTAACGTTTTGCTTGCCCCTAAGAAATTCATCCACCCCTACGATTGGGAATTCAACCTTTGGCGTTTTGAAATGCATTGGAATAACAACCTTTGGATTTAGCTGGTCCACAACAGCAGACGCTTCCTCAGGGCCAATCGTATAATAGCCACCTACAGGAATAAGGAGGATGTCAACAGCTCCAATTTCATTAACTTGGTCGGCAGAAAGCACATGACCCAAATCTCCAAGATGGCATACGCGGATACCATCAACTTCGACAACGAATATAATATTATTTCCCCTTACGGTACCTCGCTCTTTGTCATGATACGACTTGATGCCCTTTATAGAGATTCCCCTGATTTGCTTTTCACCGACGTCAGAGACTACTTCAAAATGGTTTGGTAGGCCCTCGACATAGCCATGATCGGCATGAGAATGAGATACAGTGACGATGTCAGGAGCGATTTTGATTCGCTCATACTTGAGCCCGCCGCCGAATGCATTAGATTCATAGGGGTCCATTATAATTTTCGTCCCATCCGACGCAACAAGCAGAAAACACGAATGCCCTAACCACTGGATTTTCATTTTCTTTGCACCTCCTGGTAGACAGGGTTTCTAGAATTCCAAACCCACTAGGAAAGTTGCTTCAGCGTTTCCTTAAGAACATCCGCGGACCGGCTTAAGGCTGCTGCCTCAGACTTTGTTAGACTAATCTCTATTTGCTTTTCCGCTCCGCCTCGGCCAATGATAGTGGGAACACTGAAGCACACATTGTTAATACCCATAAATCCCTGCATCAGCGACGAGACAGGCAATACTGCTTTCTTATCTAGAATTATTGCGTCAATAACAGTTTTGACAGCTAAACCAACTGCATAACCTGCCCCACCTTTTAATCGTATTACTTCAGCACCGCTTTTCTTCGTATACTCAAAAATGGCTTTTACAGCTTTTGTGTTATAGGTGGGAAAACTTCTCAAAGGAACACCGTTAATTGTAGCCGAACTCCATATGGGTACCATGCTGTCGCCATGTTCGCCAAGAATCAAAGCATTCACATTAGTTGGATCCACGCCAAAATGCTCGGCGAGAAGCGAGCGGAAGCGTATTGTATCTAATACCGTTCCCAAGCCGATAACCTGATTTGCAGGCAGTTGGAGCGTGTTTACAGCTAAGTATGTCAGGATATCCACGGGGTTTGAAACGACAAGCACGATTGTATTTGGCAGCAGGTCGACCTTTTGTATTTCTCCTAAGATATTTTTAAACAAAACCACGTTTCGATTAATTAGTTCCAACCGACTTTCCTCGGGTTTTCGTCGGAGGCCCGCGGTAATAATTATTATCTCTGAGCCGCCTACAACCTCATATCCACCCGAATAAATTTTTTGCGAGCCTGCAACAGATGCACCGTGGCGCAAATCGAGCGCTTCTCCTTTTGCAACATCCTCTGCCACATCAACAATCGCTATTTCTTTTACCAAACCACCGATTTGCAAAGCATAGGCTGTGTTTGATCCAACTCGGCCAGCACCACCAATAATGCTTACTTTCATGATACTACCTCCCAAACTTGCGGTATTATAGCCATTAAAAACCCTGGTTGTCAAACGATTAAGACACTTGACCATTGTTTAGAACTCTGATAGTATTGTCCAGTTTCTGGAGATTTGGCGATGGGTGAACCCAAATATAATATTACAATTAAGGACCTTCCCGTAGATGAGAGGCCTAGGGAACGCCTAGTAAAGTACGGGCCGGAAGTCTTGTCGAATGCCGAACTTCTAGCAATTATCCTCAGAGTTGGAACAGCCGACTACTCCGCCATTGGACTTGCAGAGCATATGCTGAGCCGATTCGGAAGCCTCAAAGGAATTGCTACAGCAAGCATTGAGGAACTAAGCAAAATCAAAGGGCTTGGAACAGCCAAAGCGGCTCAGATTCAAGCGATGGTGGAATTAGGAAAGCGCCTGGCAACCGCTTCGGGCGAGACACGCATAGCAATTCGGTCTCCACAAGATGCTGCAGAGGTTCTTATGCCAGAACTTCGAGATTATCCCCAAGAATGTTTCAAAGCCATATTCCTTAATACAAAAGGGGAGGTTCTGAGGATACGCACTATTACTATCGGAAGCCTGAATGCCAGCATCATCACACCAGTCGAATTATTCAAGAAGGCAATTTCCTATAACAGCAAGTCTATAATCGTTGCTCACAATCACCCATCAGGCGACCCAACTCCTAGCCAGGAAGATATAAACGTAACTAAAAGACTCGTGCAAGCTGGCGATTTCGTAGGCATCGAAGTTCTTGACCATCTCATTATTGGTGATGGAAGATGGGTTAGTCTCAAAGAACGCGGGTTGATGTAGGGGGAGCCTATCGTTGGCTGGGTTTGACTGAAACATGAAGTGGTTTTGTGCCATTGCCGAGATTAAATGCGATAGCTTGACGTCCCAAACCATCAGCAGTAAAAACCATAGACAGCTCTCCGTTTTCCCTAACACTATAAATTGTCATTGGTTTCAATTCGAACAAAACTTCAACTTTTCCCACGCCAATTAATTCACATTCCAATCCACCTTCAGAAGTGGGCTTGCAGACTATAGATACGCCTGGCGCTCGAACTGCTGCTACTTTGCGAAGCACTTTAACCCCATATGGCTCGATAGTAAAATCCCTAATCTCTGCTTCACCATTTGGGCTGAATGCTGTTGTAGTACCTTGGTATATATTGCCCGATGTATCATTTAATTTAAGGACAACTTCGGTTTTTCTGCCAAATCGCTCTTTTAGCAAAATTGCTGACCTGTCATCCGAGACATATACACCCAGGTTGTCTGGCGCGCTGAGCGTTGGCTTCACATCAACAAGGCTCATCATTCCCTGATAGAGCAATAGCAGGGCATTGTTTGGTGTCTGTTCCTTTTCCGCACCCCATACCGGGTCATATGCGATGCCCAATGGAAAACCGCACGTGTATATTGAATTGCCATTTACCACATTGCGGACGACGACAGCTTTTTCGTTTTCGCCCAAAGTTACTATTGGTTCGGCGCTCACTTTATTCGCGTCAAAATAGCCAATTTCAGCGTCTTGCGGTAACAAGATTTCAAGTTCATCTCCTCGAGCCGCCGAGCCAAAAAATCTTGCATACCTAAGGCACAACTTTCCCGACGCTGAAACCCTCGAACTATACCCATGCGTTCCTGTCAGGGCACCAAAGGCAGGATGAACCTCCTCCGGCTTTATTGGATTAAAATAGCAATCTAGATCGCCAAACCATCCCAGACAAAGACCACGCCGTCCGGCATAGCGGGGGTCAGTTAACCAATCAAACAGCATTTGCCATGTTCGACTGGGAAGCAATTGGTATTGGCATGGAACAAAAATAAATCGATATTTACTGAGATTGACCTTCCCTTCTTCAAATGAACCAGGGGTTATGTCTGAATCGGGCAAGATATCAAAGGGGATATGCAACTGATGGAGGATGCTAGCAAGGTAACGCGCGTTGCCGTAGTCGTAACCTGCACTCATCCCATAGGCTGCATGCTTATTGCGAAGTATGAGCACTTCGGCATTTCGATTGAAACTAAATGGAACATTTTTTATCTCAGCTAGAAAATTCTGAATTGCATCGAGTGTTTTTGAATCATAATCCGTTGGTTTCTCAGTAGACCTACCGGCAATGTGGTTCCAATGGTAGCTTTGGAAGAATGCGCCGCCTCCTCCAACGATATCCGTCAACCACCACGGATAGTATTTTGCGGTACCATCGCGAGTTCTACCACCCTCGCCTTCGCCGCATGCAAAACCTCTCGGAAATCCTTTTTCAATACAGATGTAGGGTCCATATGACGCAACATTCTGGACATATTCCCTGCAAGTCGCCCATTGAGGGACTTCGGGGGGATCTAGACTTGAGTCATGTTGTCCAACCCCAATCACGTCGAACCGAAGCCGTGCCCTGTCAAAGCAGTGTAGAAAATGCCAAGCTGGATTAAAGTCGTAGGGATTCGAGTAATAGAGAATATGATTTGGGTCTGCCTTGCGCAGTGCATCAGCAAGCTGATTTAAGCGCGCAATCAGTATCTCTTCCTTCATCTGCATGAAGTCTATCCAAATTGGGTCTTGTAGGAGGTTCCTTTGATAAGTCGGCATATCTTGAATAAAAGTATTCGGCGAATCTGGTGAGCGGTAGTAATCCAACAAAGGCAATCTTACATCGTCAAAAGATTTCCAGGAATCGAATTTTCCGGATACCAAGGGATATATTGGATAAAGTACTTTTTTGCCGCCAACCGTCTGTTCTTCTAATTTTGGATTATCATAATCATAGCCCCAACGCCAAACTCGCTGAAGGTTCGAGATAGTGCCATAGGTCCTTCTTAGGTATCTTTTGAAGCGCTCAAGCATCATTGGTTCGCTTAAGCAATGGTCGAAAACCAAATCTTCCTCACCAATCATCACTGCAACAATAACAGTTCGACGGCTAAAATAATTCAGTATCTTGGAATAAGCTTCAACTGAAGCATCCCAAAGCTCATCATAAAGGAGTATCTTTCCT
Source organism: Armatimonadota bacterium (assembly GCA_029907255.1). Classification (NCBI taxonomy): domain Bacteria; kingdom Bacillati; phylum Armatimonadota; species Armatimonadota bacterium. Next base: position 111,758 of record JARYMF010000007.1, on the reverse strand, counting down.
CGATATTCGGGCGGTATAACTTCTGGTGCCAAACCCCAGTAAAATGAGGGCTCAATGTTTACATAGAGTCCATGGGCTTGTGCTCTGTCAAGAAAGTAATCATAAATTTGGAAAACATACTTGAAGTAAGGCAGACCTCGTCCCTTTGGCTGCTTATTGACTTTTCGCCATGTACCATCGGGGTTCAGCAACTCCGACCAGCTCCAAAATCTCGGCTGAACATTGATGCCTGCTTGCTTCATTCGAGCGAAATCTTTCTCCAAAAGATCGAAGTCTAAATCTGGGATATTTAATATCCAGCCACCACCAGGTTTAGGCTGGCTATAGACGGTAAAGAATGGCCTTATTACCTTTCCCTCATACTCAAGGAGGCCAGTTTGAGGATTCAGCTTTATAAAAGATCGATATTGAGAAGCATACTCCGGTCGAAGATACTTACCTTTAAACTGTGAGAACCCTGGGGAGGCATTTGTATCGGCCATGGTCTTCATGGTTTTCTGGCGTTCGGCGAGCTTTGCTTTAAGTTCCTGCCAAGAAATACCTTCTTCGCTCCATGCAAGAGCACACGTGAGACAAAATAATACAACCGAGGCAACCAACACCAAGAATCGTGAGAATAACCTCAATGTCATAATCCTCCTTGGCAAGATGCCGACTAGCAATCTTAGAGGCGGTCAAATACTAAGCATACGTTAGTCGTGAAAAAGATGTTGTCCTGCATTTTAGATGCAAATGGCTAGACATTCGTTTAATTCAACAAACACTGTTAACTAGAAAGGATGTTTTATCTGCATGGCAAACAGGACAATAGTGCAAGTTTAGGTCAAATAGCTGTACATATTTAGAAAGTCGGTTGCTCAATGCTTTGAGATACTTTAATTCTATTTCCTTTTCTCATTATCCGTCGGCCATCTTAGGTATGCGCATCCTAAGTACTGCCAACACCGAAATCGCAACAACAAATGCGCCGCCAAAAAAGGTAGCTTGATAACCCAATTTTGACCAAAGCGTGCCACCAATTAAAGGCACTGCCACCGCTGCGGCATGATTTACTGAAACACCCATTGTCAGACTTGGCATCACGTCAGCAGGTTCTGCGATTTTATGAAGGTAGGTATTCAAGCCAATGCTACCCAAATAAAATAAATTGTCAAGGCAATAAAGGACATAAAGAACCGCGGGAATCTTTATCGTTGCATAACCAACAAACACGGGAATCAAGCTAGTGTAACAGAACATTAACACCCACCGCTCCCCGATTTTGTCAATCAAACGGCCAACACTAGGCGCTAGGAGAAGGTTAACTATATTGTTGATTATCATAAGTGTTGCAACTACGCTGACTGGTGTGCCGTAGTTTCGCACTAAGGCAAATATTGCAAATGTGATGAAGACTTGCTTCCGGCAGCCCTCGAGAAAAACAAGAAGGTAATACAAGGAATATCGTTGCTTAAAAACAAATCTCGGCTTTTCCGCATGGCCGATGTCCCTGCGAATGAACGAAACCGCTAAAGCTCCAGCCGCAACAACTATGCCAGCAATAATAAAAATGTTCTGATACCCTATTCGCCCGCCAAGCTGCTGAACCAACGTCATTCCTAGAATTGTACCAAATGCCCCAACTGCGCCCATCTGACCAAGGCGCTTACCTTTGCTATGCTCATCAGCCAGACTTAGAGCCATTGACGGTTGAAGCGGCATCCATGCATGCAACCCAATGCTCCATATCAGCGAATAAAAAAGGAGTGAATTAACGTTGTCGACTGTATAGTATGCCCCGAGTCCAACCGCCAATAATAAAAGCGCGATTCCAGCAAGAATAGGTTCGGCCACTCGCATTGTTAGAGCTGCGACGGCAAACATTAGGAAACCAGGCATTTCTCGAAGTGCTTCGAGTCTGCCTAGTTGAATTGGGGTCAAACCGAGCGACTCAACGGCAAAGTTGTTGAAGGTGGAAAAATATGCTCCAAAACCAAAAGATACACAAAATACCGTAAATGCAAGCAGGCGGAGATCGCATATGCCCCGCTTGGCAAATAATTTAAGTTGAGCGAGATTGCTCTCACCAGTTTCACATTCCATCTATCTAACGAACTCCAGAACTTCTTCCAAAGGCTTTCTAGGGCGCATCGCTGGCAATTCGTCCGCAATACCAACCGGGACAAGCGCGATTACCTCCCATGGCGGCTTTATGCCTAATATTTCCTTGATTTCCGCCCCTGCCACGCATGGCGCCGACATCCAACACGTCCCATAGCCCATTGCATAAGCAGCCAAACATAGGTTTTGAATTGCGGCTCCAATACTTTGGATGTCCGGTCTTTGTCGAAGCTCGTCAATCTCCAACAGGCTAGCCCCTCGCTTTTCCATAATTTCATCTATTGTTGACCGGTATCTCTCGCCAAGAACAACGATTGTGACGGGGGCTTCTTCAAAAAAAGCACTCCATTTCTTTGCTGCCTCAAGCTGGTCCTTATAAGAACTCCCTTCTGGTAAGGATGCAAACTCATCTAACTTTTTCCGAACTGCATCAGCCATTCGTTTAAGGATTTGCTTATTCAAAACAGCAACAAACTTCCACATTTGCTTATTGCCTGCACTCGGTGCAAGCGTGGCTGCCTCAAACATCCGTCGTATGTCTTCTTCGGGCACTGAATCAGGCTTAAACTTGCGTATGCTTCTACGACCTCGAATGGCATCAAACAAATCCATGACGCACATCTCCTCCTCAGAAATTATAAGGTATACTATCTCATCAAGCTCTTGCTTTGCAATGAATCTCCCAGAAATCTACCATGGTGAGTCTCTAATTTTGAGCTCAGTTAATACAGGTCTTTAAGAACTGTAAGTCTTAGCGAGAAGCAGTTAGAGCCTTGGCAATCTGAGCACCTACGCGGGCATTAGACTCCAATAGTTTTATGTTCGCATCAACTGATGCTCCATTGGTAAGCTCAGCAATTCTAGCAAGAAGCCATGGTGTAACCTCCTTGCCACGGATATCCGACTCGCAGGCGGCGGCAAGTGCCTGATTTACTACTTGCTCTGCATCGAATTCAGCCTCCTCTGGAGGAGGCACACCAACGATGATTCCATTTGGAAATCCTAAGCGCCTCTGAGTCAAAAATATGTCAACTACTTCTTCAGGTGTGTGCACCTTTTCAACAGGCAATCCGGACCTCTTTGTATAAAATGCAGGAAACTCACTCGTTTGATACCCGACTACAGGGATTTGGTGGGTTTCAAGCCATTCGAGAGTAGCCGGTAAATCAAGGATTACTTTTGCTCCAGCGCAGACAACAATAATACTTGTTTTGGTGAGCTCCCACAAATCCGAAGAGACATCAAAAGTATGGCTGGCATTCCTATGGACGCCACCAATGCCGCCGGTAACAAACACATCAATACCAGCCTGGGCAGCAATATAAGCAGTAGCACTCACCGTCGTCGCGCCGGTCCACCCGAAAGCAATGGCTAGCGGCAAGTCACGTGTGCCAAGCTTCCTAATGGCTTGCTTTCCTGCAATTTGCTCAATCTCATCAGCACTAAGACCCACCCGAAGTTTGCCGTTCAGGACAGCAATCGTAGCAGGAATGGCTCCAGCAGCACGAATCACCGACTCCACAGCCAACGCTGCCTCTACGTTTGATGGATATGGAAGACCATGCGCAATCACGGTTGATTCCAGCGCTACCACGGGCTTATTGTTTCTTAAGCCTATGCTTACTTCTTCGGATATATCCAAGTATTTCAGCATCCTATCACACCACAAACATTATATCGAATGTTTACCCAAACTGCTATTGTTAGGAATTAGAAAGTTCTTGCATAATCCTCCCCACCATTCATCAACCAAAAGTCATGAATCACATAACGTGTGGGAGTTGACCATCGGCAAAAGGGTAAGCGCAACTCAAGATAACTTGTTCCTATCTTATCAATGTTAGCCAGTCGCCAGACGTTTGCAGAATGCCTAGTGGGCGTGTGCCACCACGTAAACACTCTCCACTGAGGTTTGCACTGCCTTAACACCTATCATCTTGGGGTAACAAGGGGATTGCCGCCGCTTGATTCTGAGAATGCCGAAGGATTCCGCTACCAGCTATAACAAAAAGAGGTAACCTTTTGCACTCAAAGTTAAGGGCAATGGAATGCGGAATATTAGCGTCTTTTAGTAAGTATACTTGTGTATACCTAGTAAATTTACCTGTTTTTCCAAAACACTACACCTGGTAACAATACTGGCATGAATTTTGCAAGCTTTATTACTAGGAAATGCCTCATCTCCACTGCAAATGGTGGGGATATAATCTGAAGCTCGTTACTCGAAAATACAAGGAGTTTCAGGGAGCAAGCTTAGGGGTAAAACTTAAGCGCTATCCCGCAATTTTGGAAGGAGCGGGTACAATGATAAAATGCTTCTGGTGTGGTGCGAAAAATAGCAAAGAGCGCGAGACGTGCCATCTTTGCAACAGGAGCCTTCAATGGTCTCCATTCCTTACCGCAATGCTCAGCCCCTCGATAGGTAGCCTTTTAGGAGTTAAGCTAGAAGCTCGTCCTATCGCGGCAATGAGCTTTGGTCAACATTAATAAATCCCATCCCACGGAAGGGGTCGGGTTAACTAGCGCCAACAGTTGCGCGAAACATATGATGCAATAATTTTCTGGCTTTTGTGCTGGCGGCCGCAGTATTAGAAAAAATACGAAAAGCGGCCGTTTTTGCTTTCCCAACTTTGAAGGAAAAAAGGCAACAAACATTTAACCTCCAAATGGAGGTAATTATGAATCAGCAAGCAACCAACAAAAGTGTGATTGAATCCCTAAAAGGCGGACTGATAGTTTCGTGCCAAGCAGGCATTGGAACGCCTCTTCATGGGCCAAAATTCATGGCCGGAATGGCAAAAGCTGCCGAAATGGGTGGCGCCGTTGGCATTCGGGCTGATGGTCCGGTAGACATTAGAGCAATTAAAGAGGCAGTTCGGCTCCCAGTAATTGGCATATACAAAATTCACTACCCCGACGCCGAACCTTACATTACTCCTACCTATGAAGCCGCAGAGCAAATTGCAGCTGCTGGCGCCGATATAATCGCCCTAGATGCGACAAATAGACCACATCCAGGAGATACATCGGCAGACGAACTAATCAGCCGCGTTAAGCAACTTAACCTTCCTATAATGGCAGACATTTCTACAGCTGAAGAAGGAATTGCGGCAGCAGAGGCAGGTGCGGATTTAATTTCAACAACTCTCAGCGGCTATACGCCCTACAGTAGACAGACCCCAGATCCTGATTTTCAACTTATAGAAGAGCTAGTCAAGGTAGTAAATGTTCCTGTTATCGCAGAGGGCAAAATATGGACTCCTGAGCAAGCTCGGAGGGCGCTTGATGCGGGTGCATACGCCGTTGTAGTCGGCACTGCAATTACGCGCCCGTGGATTATAACGGAACGGTTTGTAAAAGCACTTAGGGAGGCAAAACCTTAAACGACCAACATATTCTGGGTTTGCCATCTCTGTGCTGTGCGAAAAGCGATAATTCAAAGATAAGGTAAGTCAGTGCAAAGAGGGATTTAGATTTGCAACTAACTATTACAGCTACCTCTTCAATCTCCACCAATACTCAATATTTCCGCCTGCGCCGAGGTATGGCGAGCGAACCTCGGCTAGTAGAACAAGTTCACTAGGGATTTTCGAGCGAGCTAGTTCCAAAACCGCAGATAGGTGCTTTTCTGGCAAAACACCTTTCACAAGCCAGGATTTCGGCGCTTCATATTGCGGCTTGACGAGCGATAGAATTTCACCGCCGGGTTTAATCATTCGGCAAATTGCCCTTAACGCTTGTTCTTGTTTTGTCCAACCAAGGTCGCTAACAACTAGGCTTAATGTGTCATTTGGCGTCCAAAATAGCGCATTTGTTCTTTCGCAAACTATTACCCGCTCATCGGTTCGGAGTTTCCATGCTAAAATTCCATACGAAGTATCAACAGCATATACTTTAGCGGCACCAGCCTGAAGCAGACAATCGGTAAAACCGCCAACATTGCACCCAAGGTCTGCACAAATCAATCCGCTTACATCTATACCGAAATAATCAAGAGCAAACTTTAGTTTGAGACCGCCCTTTCCTACGTACGGACATTCATGCCCATGGTCAAATTTTGCCTGCTCCACCTACTCCTCCACGAGCGCAATGTCATCGAACCATACCTTGCCGCTGTTCTTTTCGCTAATCAGGTTTACCCGCACGAAAGCCGAACCTTTGGGAGCAACAGCAGTTACGCCAATTTTTTTCCAACCGTTTGTACCGGTAACTGATTCTGAACGGTCTTCTCGGATGTAATGCCACATATCACCAGAATACCAAAAGAGAGCAATTTGATTATTCCCTGTTGCATTTTCAGTTCGAATCCAAGCCGTGGCACGATATCGTCTGCCGGGGCGGACTGGAATTGGAGTAGCATCCCATGCGGCACGTTCGCCAGATTGCGAAATTGAGACACATACGGTACCCCAACGGCCTTCGGTGCTGACCTCAATTTTTCCCTCTTTTGCGGTTCCATCAAAACGGCCGGGGTTCCACCATCCTGGCTTGCCATCATGGATGACGTTTAAGGTGCCATTGTTAACAAGATTCTGACGTTTCGATTCGATATAAGGGCTTGTTGAACTTATCGGACCTATCCGTGATAAGCCACTACCACTCACTATAATTGGAGTTGTGCCAACAGTAAGCCGCCCTCTGTTTATTTCAACCTGCCTACCAAGGATATCCTCAGCTTTTAGCTCGCCATGTCGTGGAAGTTGAACATCTCGCGAAATATATTCCGTGGCCCACAGGATAAGGATACGCTCTCCCGATGGCTTCCTAAAAACATAGCACGCTACGCCCGCAGGCATCTTTAAATAGCCCTCAAACTGAGCGGCCCTCCCTGGCGATCCCAAATAGCGTGTCATGCGCTTGTAAGCTTCATATGACGGCTTGGGTTCAAATGGATCAAAGTTACGCACAATCCCCCATTTTTCACCCCAATCGTCCAGGCAAAACCAGAAGTATTTTTCAATTCCATTTGCTAACGAAATAATGTAAGATTGCACGAGATACGACGCCTGCGGTTCGTCCATGCTACTATCTGGCGTTGTCCACCCCATCTCAGTAATCCAAATGGGTTTGGCATCACCAGTAGCAACTAACTGTTCGCGAAGAATCCGCAAAATTCGGTCAAATTGCTGGGCAATCGGCCCACCTGACATTGAGTATGGATGGATTGAAATAGCATCGCAGTAATCCCATCCACCGTTTTCATAAATGCCTAAAATAAAGTCATTCCCAGGGCCACTTGTACAAGCTGCGAGAACAGTGCATTCGGGGTCTGCGCGCTTTGCCGCTTGATATGCTTCCTTAAGCAATAAAGTGTACGCTCTGACATCGGGCTTTGCCCAAAAGGTTGGAATGTTTGGTTCGTTCCATATTTCCCATACTTTAAAAGTGTCCTTGTATCGCTTGACAGTCTCGTAAACGTAATTTGCGAATCTTTTCCGCTCGGCATCATCGATAGGCGGGGTATTCCTCGACCATGCAGATGAATAGCAAAGAATTACAATGCCATTTAAGCCATGCTCGCGATAGAATTTGGCAACCTTGTCATAGTAGCTCCAATCAAACTTCCCCTGCTCTGGTTCGACTGAAGCCCACCAGATCTCCAAACGGTCCCAGTAAATTCCTGCCTCCTTCATTACTCTTGCTTTGACAGCCGCATTTGACCATAAATTGGGATCATGGCGGGCATGCGCAAATTTTAAGCCATTAATACCAAATGGCGAGGCATCATACGCTAAAGTTATTGTGGAAAGTGACAAAATCAATAAAACGCATAGGGCAAATGCATAGATAATCATGGTATCTTTTATTTCCCTCACAACTTTTACAACCCCTTAATAAACCTCTGGTATTTTTTGAAAATTCTCTTGTTATGCTCATCGCCGCCTTCGACGTTAGCGCTAATAAATACTGGCGGCTCTATACCGCGATTAATAAGGTTCTCTACAGTCTGGGCCATAATCATATTTACTATCATTGCACCTGCAATGGTAGAGGTCGCACAAATCCTCCCAGGAAGGCCTTCAACTTCCAGAATGGCATCGCCAGGAATGCCGCAGTTATCTATAACAATGTCAGCAATCTCAAAAAGTCGCTTGCCCGAAGGATGTCTTGCGGTTACAGACTTGGAGTGAGCAAGCGAAGTAATAGCAATGGTCTTAATGCCGCGAGCTTTGCATTCAAGTGCCATCTCGATTCCAAGAGCATTCCGCCCAGAATTCGAAATAATAATAACAACCGAACCTGAGGGTGGGTCATACCAATCAAGAAGTTGCTTTGCATACCCCTCACAGCGCTCAGCTCTGCCAAAGCTCTTATCATGAATTATATCAACTGGCGCAAGGCCTCCAGCGCGGTGATACGCCTCAGCCGCAACCATTAAAGAGTGCCCGCCGCCTAAAAGATAGAGGATGCCGTCACGTGCTATCAAGTCGGTCACTACCTCAGCCGCTTCCTGAATCTTTTCTGCCTGAGTCTCGTTAATTCTTGCAAGAATTTCAGATATTTTTTGATAGTATTCCTGGGCTTTATTCATCGCATTCCCTCTCTCATTGAATTTCAAAGAACATATTTGCCGAAGTTGCTTAGGAATCCTGCATTCTTGACTTAAGCGCGCCCATGATGTACGCTTTTCCAGGTAATTGATTTAGGAGGAGGAAATTCATGGGGCTGGAGAAATACGGCCATTTCTCAGAAGACGGCAAGGAATTTGTAATTACTAAACCAGACACACCTGCGCCATGGGTGAATTACATCTCTAACACAAGATACACTGGGCTCATAACAAACACAGGCGGTGGGTATAGCTTTTACATTTGTCCAAAGGATTCTCGCATTACCCGTTGGCGTTACAACTGCCTACCTTGGGATCGCCCTGGGCGCTATATATACATCCGCGACGAAAATGGCGAATATTGGTCTCTAACGTGGCAGCCGGTAGGAAAACAACCTGACTTCTATGAATGCCGCCACGGAATGGGCTATACATCTATTGAACAAGAATACAAGGGTATCCGTAGCAAAGTCCTTTATTTTGTGCCGCTCGAGGATGATCTCGAGATTTGGCGCGTTACGCTCAAAAACAACACAAACAAGGCTTTTAGGGCGGATGTTTTCTCTTATGTCGAGCTCTGCTTAGGACATGCGCTAGTAGACCTTATTAATCAACCAAACGACCAACATTTCAACGTTGTTAAATTCGACAAAGAAAACAATTTTCTGTATGCAACTAAAAACTACTGGGTTACTTATCGAGGCGCAACCGTCAAGCAGCCCAATCAAGCCTGGAATAAGTATGTCTTCTTTGCCTCATCCCTGCCAGTGAAAGGTTTCGATGGAAAAAAAGATGCGTTCATTGGCCCCTGGCGCTCTGAGTCAAATCCAATTGCAGTAGAGGAAGGCAGAAGCAGAAACACCGAAATCACCGCAGGCGATGCATGTGCAGCTCTTCAGAGTGAAATAATGCTTAATCCAGGTGAGACAAAAGAATTCGTTATTTTATTAGGAATTGTAAATCGAGATGGTTACGATAGTCTTGCCCCACCGATTGTTAACAAATATCGGGACTTACAGAATGTCAGCACTGCCTTCAAAGAATTAAAGGCATATTGGGATAACTACCTATCGGTTGTCAAAGTAACTACGCCGGATTCCGAAATGAACCTCATGCTTAATTTCTGGGCAAAGCGCCAAGCATGGGTAACTTTTCACATGCACCGCACAGCCGGCTATTACCATGGCGGCCTGCTCTTTGGAACAGGTATCCGTGATCAATGCCAAGACCTCCTCGGCCCTTTAATTGCCGAACCTCAAGTTGTTGCCGAGCGTATTTGCGAAGTCCTTTCCCACCAATTTGCCGATGGAAGCACACTCCATAATTACTTCCGCCTCACTGGTCAAGGAGAAAAAACGGGCCACTCGGACACTCCTTTGTGGCTTCCTTTCGCCATTGTTGCATACCTAAAGGAAACAGGCGACTTTGGCTTTCTCCAAAAAGTTGTACCGTTCCACGACAAAGGCGAGGCAACTGTTCTCGAGCATCTAATTCGGGCAATTGATTATCCATTAAGCAATCTAACACCCAGACACCTACCAAAATTTGGGCCAGGTGACTGGAACGACACACTCGATTATGTCGGCAGAGAGGGAATCGGCGAAAGTATGTGGGTTGCTGAGTTCTTATGCTATGTTTTAAGAGAAGCGGCGGAACTGCTAGAAAAATGCGGTTCATCTAAAGAAATTTCTTCAAACATAGGACTCGACCACACGGAAATCCTGAACAAGGCAAAACAGTACCGCTCAGAATATGCTCAAATTGCAGATGCGCTCAATAAATACTGCTGGGATGGAGAGTGGTATATACGCGGAACAAGAGATGACGGCAGCGTAATTGGTTCACATACCAACGAGGAAGGCCGTATATTCTTGGAGTCAACAACATGGGCTGTAATTAGCGGCATAGCTCCAGAGGACCGCGCTCGCATGACTATGGATTCCGTCTATAAATACCTAAACACACCAAGAGGGCCCAAGATTTTGCATCCAGCTTATACAAAGGTAGACTCAGGGATTGGACTTGCGACAAGATGTGTACCCGGCAAGAAAGAGAATGGCGCAATTTTCAATCATCCTGCCGCATGGGCAATTCTTGCCGAATGTGTTATCGGAAATGGCGACAGAGCGTATGAGTATTTCAAGAAGACTATCCCAATCAACCAAGCATACGATCCAGATATTTACCGAATGGAACCATATGTATATTCGGAATATGTTACTAGTCCTGATCATCCAACCTTTGGTGAAGCAAGCCACTCATGGCTGACAGGTTCAGCAGTCTGGATGTACCGCGATGGTCTCGATTGGATTCTCGGCGTTCGTCCTACATACGATGGTCTCACTATTGACCCTTGTATTCCGCATGATTGGGATTCCTTCAGCGTTATTCGAAAATTTAGGGGAGCGATTTACGAGATTGAAGTACAAAATCCAAATCATGTGCAACATGGAGTCAAAAGCATCCAAGTAGATGGAAAGCCAATCGCTGGAAATACCCTTCCGGTTTTCACAAGCGGCGTACATAAAGTCCACGTCATAATGGGATAGAAACACCATTCCCAGAAGAATAACCTTTGAAGAAAGCGGAAGGAATATTGTACATTGGGCAACCTTTTGGTAGAATTAGCCTGCCAATATCGAATTAGGAGGTTTTTATAATATGTCTTGCCCCAAAATGAGTACCAACCTTGAATTCTGCAATTGTAGCTACCCAAGTTGTTCACGAAAAGGAAATTGCTGTGAGTGCCTGCGCTATCACCTAAGCAATAACCAGCTCCCGGCTTGCGCATTCCCGGATGACGTCGAAAAGACTTGGGACCGTTCGTTCAAAAGATTTGCGCAAATATACAAGTAATTAAGCAATTGCGCAGTCTTTTTGGCCAAAAAGGAAGGCAACATTTGCGACTTCCAGAGGTTGCATGCAAGAATTGAAGAACACCGTGGCTTTAAATAGATTTTCACATCTCCTCGAAAAATCGAGCTATTTCATCTCTTGCAAATGAAGGCAAATCAACAACGCCGCTGGGAGTACGCATTTTTAAGCCGTGTTCTTTTGGCATCATTTTCCCAATCACATTGGCTCGTATTCCCGCCTGTCCAAAGGCATCGAGAAGACGCGGAGTATCGGAAGGAGAAACTGTAAGGATTAGACAGCCAGACGCAATCAAACCAAGCGGGTCGAGACCCAATTCGCGACAAAGGCTTTGCGTTTCGGGTATCACTGGAATGGCATCTTTTTCGATTTCGATTCCGAGTCCCGACGCTTGTGCTATCTCCATCAAACCAGTAGCAAGTCCTCCTTCCGTCGGGTCATGCATTGCGTTCACCTTGACCGATTCTACTGCAATCCTCGCGTCTTTCACCACGCTAATACCTGGGTCAAAAAGAAAGTTGGCAGCTCGTTTCAGAAACTGTTTAGTAAACCACATCTCCCTAAGTCGGTCGTATGCTTCGCGTGCTAAAATTGCCGTTCCTTCGATTGCAATACCTTTTGTGATTATTATGTCATCACCTACTTTGGCACCCGAGCTAGTAACTAAACTTGATCGGTCAGTTTCACCTAGCATGCAACCTACGACGATTGGGCGACTAAGGTCATGTGTTATCTCGGTGTGACCCCCAATAACACTTATCTGCAATTCTTCACACGCCGAAAGTATTTGATTAAAAATTTGCTCTACAGTCTCCGATGAAACACCTACGGGAAGAAGGACGGTCGCCAACATCCACTTTGGTATAGCGCCCATCACTGCGATGTCGTTTGCATTGATATTTACCGCATACCAACCAATTAAATCAGTGGCGAAGGTAATTGGGTCGGTCTTTGTTACAAGCAATCGGTTGCCGTAATCAATTACTGCCGCATCTACTCCAACCGCCGGACCAACGACAACCCGTTCATCTAGGTCAATCTTAGACAACATCTTTGCGAGTAGGTTATGTGGCAGCTTGCCAGTGCGTAGTTTAAAAGGCATAATAGCTCTCTAAATACAAGTAAATTAAACAATCAAGGCTTATCATATTATTTCTCGGAAGGAACAATTATTCCCCTCATTATTATATTTTGGCAGAAAATGAAAACGAGTAATGTCGGGATTGCGGCCAGCACCAGCCCCGCATAGACCAAAAACTGAGGCGCCCAAATCTGCATTTGATATAGCCAAACCATCAGTGTCCACATTTTGGGATTTTGCAATACGAGGAAAGCCCACATAAACGAACCGTATGCGGCTGTGAATGCTCCGAGAGCTATCACCGCCAGTACTGGCTTTGACAGCTGCAAGGTAATTTTTCGATACATTTGCATCTCAGTAGCCCCATCCATCACAGCGGCTTCATAAAGTTCCTTTGGCAAACTATCAAAAAATCCCTTGAGCAAGAAAATCGAGTATCCATTTGCCAAGCCAGGCAATATTATCGCCCAATAGGTGCCCAGCAGGTGAAGCTCCTTGATAAGCAGGAAGCTCGGGATTGCACTAACCTCTGCTGGGAACGCCATTGTAGCCAGCAAGAAAAGCAAAATTTTGTATGTAGATTTGAGGTTAAAACGCGAAAGTGCATAGGCGCAGAGCGGATTGACGGTCAAAGTTGTTAGCACTAATGCAATGCACAGAATTGCCGTATTAATGAGAGCCCTACCATGAAGCGCTATATAATCAATAACCTCACGATAGTTGCGGACGATGAATTCGCGGCGAATTGCACCTGTGTTTTCTAAAAGCTCAACAAAGTCGTTTTCAGCATAGGGTGGCGCAACAGCTTGGAAAGAAGCAAACCTAGTGCCCAGTGCCTGATTCATCTTTTCGATTGTCCCAAACTTACGAGCTAGGTGAGTTCTAAAAAGCACCTCTGGCGACTGAAGTTCCACCATCTTGATTGGAACAGCACTCTGGAGGAACTCAATCCAGTCTACCAGCAGCATGCCGCTCTTGGGCGGCTTCTGAGGAAGACTTACCTGTCCAAACGAACTCAAATTGGTTCTGTATGCTTTACTAAGATAAGCAATTGTTCCATATTTTTTCCTTAAAAAACTTTGGAATAGCGGCGTAGCCTCGGCATCCATTCGGATAAAATGGACAGGACATTCTTTTCTGACAAAGCTTTCCCATTCGTCCGCCATGGGTGAGTTTGGAACCCGAGCAGTTAGATGGATATCCGCGCGCTTTTTATAATGGCTGCCAAGCGCTTTGTTGATGGTATTTATATCACCACAGCTCAACCTCAGGTGTTCTTGGAAAAGACCGTCGACCGATACCGTAATTAAATAACGTGGCTCTTGTGACTTTTTAAATTTCAAAAACTCCCAATATTTTTTGGTTTGCTCTGGTATAAAATTGCGCTGAGTCCAATCCTCGACAGGCATCTGAACTTCCATCCAAGTCTCGTTTGCCTCGATATAGGTTTTATTGAGCTTTTCCAAATCACCATGAAACTTTTCTTTCAAGAAGTTTCTGTATTTATAGACTATCTCGGGCGTTATTCTGGAAAGCGAAAACGAGTGGGCAAGCATCATATGGTCAATTGGGAGTGAGTCCTTAAATTGCCGCCATTCTTCCACAAACTGGCGGTTTACACTCTTAGGTGGCTGAAGTTCCTCGAATGTTGAAAGGTCTTCGCCAAGCCAAGCGTTATATTTAACGATTTCCTCGCCATACTTCGCTTCGACATATTTGCGGTAGAGCTCATCATCTGAATAAAAATAGCGCGGAATAATTCGAAATTGGTTTTGGTCGACTGGGCTAGTAAACGAAGTCGAAACCATCAGCAAGAAAGGGTAGACCATCGTTACCGCTCCAGCCGAGAGTATTATATAAAGTGCGGCTATAAGTATGCGAATCTTTCTCTGTTTTCTACCAACAACAGTGATGATAGGCATATGGAAGAGCCTCTACTAACATCAGTTGCTAAACTGAATGATTGCCAATTAGCAAATAACAACGAATATTTCTCATGCGCCTGCGGTCTTGAATTGGAGACGCGAAAGAATTCTCAACTGAAAAACCGTAAACCCTACAAGAAATGATCCCATCAGCCAAGCCATTGCAACTGCGTATCCGAATTTTAGGTAAAGAAAAGCGTTATACCAAATTTCTAGCCCAGCGACATGTGTAGCATGCATTGGGCCGCCGCCTGTCATTACAAATATGAAATCGAATGACCGAAATGCGTGTATAAACGCACCAACAAAGTTGATAATAATCAATGGCCTTAAATATGGGATTGTGATATGCCTAATTTTTTGGAGCACCCCTGCTCCATCGAGGTCAGCAGCTTCATATACGTCTTCAGGCACGCTTTTCAACGCGGCAAGATAAATGATGCACCCTGGCCCGACATGCGCCCATATAATCGGGAGTACAACACACAACATTGCGAGCCTTGGATCTTGCAACCAAGTCAACGGTTCGAACAATGGGATTCTGGCAGGGATATGCATAATCGCCATAGCAGAGTTCAGATGTTTTATGACGTAGTCGTTTATATTAAGCAAAAGCTGGTTTAGCAACCCAGCTGGACTTGGATTGTAAAAGAATTTCCATAAAAACATAATCACAAGACCTGTTGTTACCGCGGGCAGGTAATACAGCGTTCGGAAGAGCATCTTGCCTTTTGGTACTTCGTGAAGCATTAGTGCTAAAACAATTGGGCTAAAGAATCCAAGGCCCAGGGAAAGAAGCATAAATACAAAGCTGTTCCAAAATGATTTCCATACCTGCGGCGTGAATAAGACCTCGCTAAAATTATCTAGTCCGACCCACCTAGTGCCAGCCACTATTCGATAATCTTGAAATGCCATCACTGAGCCGCGAAGTAGAGGGTAGTATGCCCACAGTGCAACTGAGATTAGGGCAGGAGACATTAACAAAAACGCAAAAGCAGTTCGCTTGTACTTCACCCAACGAGACTTTTTCCCTTTTGCGGGTATTTTGTGTGGGGATTCATAATCCTTGCTGAAGCTTTTAATTACAAAGCGAAACACTAGCGAAAAGATAATAAAAAGAGCAATAACAACCACCCATGCAACACGACGCCTAACTGTTAGTATTTTGGGGTCAACTACACCCATTAACTTTTCATTGCAGTGGGCAACAGCATTATCGAGCAGCCTCTTATAGTCTGTGCGGTCGCTTAACCATACAGCATCAAGAGGCGGTGTCATCTCCTGATAGATGTTCTCGCAGTTACGCCCATACGGCTCAGGCCGCCCTGAGCGAAGTGCCTCTTCAAGGGTTTCTGACCAGCCCTTCGGCACCTCTTTAAGATATTGAGTATAGCCGTATTTCTTCAGATATTTAGGTGCAATAAACCGAGCAAAGCCCGACTCAACATAGACTTTGCATCTTATTCGAGCTGCCTCATCGCTTGCCCAAAACTTAATATACTCCCAAGCGGCGTCGCGCACCCGCTTATCCTTGACCGTTGCGTTGATACCCATCATAGCGCAATTAAGCTCGTTTCCGCGCTTACCAGTGGGACCGACGGGAACCGGCGCAATGCCAATCAGATTTGGATTGACATTGGCAATCATTTGGTCATTTATATAGCCGAAGACCATACCTATCTTGCCCAACTGCCAAAGTTTGCCGTAATCTGTATCGCGATAAGCCACACCGCGGTAAGTTTTGCCATTTCTTGTCCACCGAGCACGTCCGAGCTTCTGGTAAAACTTCAGAGCAGTAACTGCCGCCTCATCGTTAAAAACAGCACGCCAATTTCCGTTTTCGTCTTGGGCTACTGCCTCACCGCCTGCCGACCATAGGAGATCTATAAACCACCAAGCCGAATGGGGACCTGCAAAAAGCGCCATACCATATTGGCCTTTCTCAGGGATTGTTAGCTTCTTAGCATACTCAAAAAGTTCATCCCAATTCCTGGGAGGTCTTTCTGGGTCAAGGCCAGCTTCGCGGAACAAATCTTTGCGATATTGTAGAGTCATCACATAAGTCTGATAAGGAATCGCCCAGATGTGACCATTGCGTTTGATTACTTGCCAAACAGGAGGGTAAATTAACTCATCCAAATTCTCCTCTTTCGCCCATTTTTCAACATACTCGTCGAGAGGATAGAGGAACTTTTGCTGGATGTAGCTGTCGGAGATACGGAAATTGACGTAGAGTACATCTGGAGCGACCCCACCTGCCATCGCAAGAAGAGGACCGACCTCCATATCGAGTCCAGGCGCAGTAAGCCCACGGAAACCCTCAAGCTTGATATTTGGGTGAAGCTCCATGAAGCGCTGGACAATAGCCCAGTTTGCTTTATCCGGAACACTTCTAGCTTCTTTGAGTGGAAGACGATGAACAGTTAGGACAATCTGGTCCTTCTTATCAGCCTTCGCGTATGCAATCTCAATCGCAAAGCACAACAGCAGTACGACCGAGAGTTTCTTGATAAACGACAAATCTTTCACTAGACAAGAATCAAACGCCAGCAATATTCGATTTTTCACATTCTGGCTTAAGAGGAGAAGAAATTGCCTTACTTTACTTGACATTGCTAATACTTCAACAAAACCGCAAGCGTTTCCTGCGGGTGGTTCAATACCTGGTCATAAGCTTTTGCCGCATCTTCAACAGGAAATTCATGGCTAATGAGGTCATCTACTCGAACGCGCTTCTCCGCCACCAGGCGAATAAACTCACCGAGGTTCCTTCCTTCGGTCCATCTAACAAATGGATACGGCATGTCCACACCATCACGTTCATAAACTGGATCGTATCTGCCTGGACCAGCAGCACGTGAAATAACAAAATCTGCCTCTTTTGCAAAGAAGAGATTGCGGTCAATTTCCATCTTTGCCACGCCAACCATGACAATGCGGCCGCCAAAGCGTATCATTTTAAGCGCTTGAGTTATTGGCTCCGAAGACTCGGAGGCTACAACAATTAAAACGGCATCTGCCCCCTGCCCATTCGTTGAATCCATAACCGCAGATACAATATCTTCATTTGCGTTTATCGCATGAATTCCATTTGACTCCGCAATGCTCAGCCGAGTTTTAATGAAATCTGTAGCCATGGTTCGATAACCCACAGCATGGCTAATCCGGGCAATCAACTGGCCAAGAACCCCCAATCCCATCACAACGGCGGTTTCGCCAAAAGTTAAGTTTGCCCGCCGCAAGGCTTGCACAGCTATCCCCCCTAAACCTGTGAACGCTGCCTCACGAAGGTCAACGTTTTCAGGAAGCTTTACGGCAAGGTTGCGGCCAATACAACAAACCTCAGCATGCCCGCCGTAGCATGAGGGACTTCCATAGTTGCCGACACGGTCCCCCACAGAGAACTCCGTAACGTTCGAGCCGACTCTAACTACAATGCCAGAATTCGAGTATCCTAAACTCGAGTCGGAGCGATTTGGATCTGGGTTCCTGCGCCGTGCCAATAAACCCATTGTCTCCGTTCCTGAGCTGATAAGAGAATAGGCTGTTCGGCACAAAATGCCATTTTCTACGAGGGGCGGTTCCTCAACCTCTTTGACAACTACTTCACCAACTCCATTAATGAATACTTGTTTCATGGCCATTACAACAGGGGTAATTTAACAGGACGACCTTCTGCCGCAGAGATATCAGCCGCTATGCAAACTTCATGCGTCTTTACTGCATCGTCTAGATTAA
This sequence comes from Armatimonadota bacterium, assembly GCA_029907255.1. NCBI lineage: Bacteria > Bacillati > Armatimonadota > Armatimonadota bacterium. The sequence continues at coordinate 93,487 of JARYMF010000007.1, read as the reverse complement.
CGTGAGACTCCCTATCCGTGAGAATGCACTCAACTAAATGGTCAATTTCTGGCTGGAACGGATGGTGAGTTACGTCACCGCTGTCGGGAAGAATAGTTGGAATCTCTAAAAACTTTGTTTGGCCAGGGAGGAGTGCCTTTGAAAAAAGCTTGTTGTCTCGAATAGTGCCATTCTCTCCCAATAGCTCAATGTTGAATATGTAAGGCGAAGCGACATCCCAACTCGCTGAGACCTTGCCAATTGTACCATTCTGGAACTTCATGGCAACAACGATATTTGCATCATATTCGCATGGCCCCATATTATTTGAATATGCTGTTACTTCCGCTACCTCAGATTCAACAAAATACCTAATCGCATCAACTGCATGACAACCTGCGGCTAAAAGCATGCTACCGCCAGACGCCTTGGTAATTACCCAATCAAATCCCTTATACCAGCGGCCAAGAGGATGCCAATAATCCACCTCAGCATAGAAGATGCGCCCAATCGCAGGAGTCTTCTGCAACCCCTTTATACATTGAAAAAGTGGATTCCATCGGAGAACAAAACTCACGACAGTTTTCACCCCGGCCTTTCGAACAGCATCTCGCATCTTAACTAAGTCATCAAGATTCAGAGCAACCGGCTTCTCGATAAGGATATGCTTGCCAGCTTCAGCCGCCTTGATTGTCTCAATGGCATGGCGGTCGTTTGGGGTGCAGATAGAAACAATATCCACGCGCTTGTCTTTCAGTAGCTCATCATAGTTGGTGTATATTGTACATTCAACATTCGCCTCAGCCGCCTTTGCCTTCGCACTCTCTGCCCTTCGGCTCCCAATGGCGACTACCTCGCAATGAGGATTGTTCTTATACGCTTTGATATGTTCACCAGATACCCATCCGGCGCCCCATACCGCAGCACCAAGTTTCCTTTCCATATCAGGCAACCTCCCAAGCCGAAAAGCAACTAAAATTTTTTGCTTGCTTCGGCTTAAAAAATAGCGGGGGTTAAACCCCCGCTTCTTTTAACTCCATTTACTTCGCATAAGCCGTCGCAACCTTAGCGACAGCTGTTGCCATGTCTTCAAGACATTGCTCATCTATCGTTGGATGTACTAACAACCAAATGGTCTGCATGCCAATCCTTCGTGCAGTTGGGCAGTCAACCTTGCTGTAATCTACATTGCCTTTATACCACGGGCACTTAAACGGGCATTTGGTATTTCCATAACCAACCATTTTTAGGAAAACTTCTTCTTTGTAGTTTTCCGGTGGAACACCAGCAACACACGGAATGCCTTCAGCACGTAGGGCATGGATGAACTCGTCTCGCGTGCAATTCAGCATCTCAGGTTTTATCTTGAAAGCATACTTATAGAACGCATGCTTTACATCCGGAGACTCATACGGCGGCTCGACCTGTGGAATCTCTAACAACCGCTTAGTTAGGAAATGAGCATTAGCCCGTCGCTTTTCAACCCATTCATCAAGACGCTCAAGGGCCGCCATTCCAATAACTGTTTGCATTTCAGTCATGCGGTAGTTAAATCCCATCCGATGGTGGATATATGGATAGAGTGCCTCCATCTGGAGAAGGTCCTTACGCTCTTCTTCCCAATAACCATGGTCTTTGAAACTGCGCGCAATTTCAGCATAATCATCGTTGTCAGTAGTCACCGCCCCGCCTTCGCCGCCGGTTGTTATAATTTTGTCCTGGCAAAAGCTGAATGCTGCCAAATCTCCAAGAGAACCTATTTTCTTCCCCTTATACTCAGCGCCGTGTGCCTGAGCGGCATCCTCTATCACCACTAATCCGTGCTTTGCGGCAATTGCATTAATTGCGTCCATGTCTGCCGGATGACCATGAAGATGAACTGGCACAATAGCCTTCGTGCGCTCAGTAATGAGGGCTTCAACCGACTTTGGATCAATGTTCCACGTCTTTTCCTCGACATCAGCGAAAATCGGGATAGCATTCTGGTGCAAAACAGCAGCTGCAGTGGCAATAAAGGTATAAGATGGAACTATGACTTCGTCTCCGGGGCCAATTCCTGCGGCGGCATATGCTACATGCAGTGCACTCGTGCCAGAATTCAACATTATTGCATGCTTAACTCCGCAGTAATCAGCATATCGCTTCTGGAACTCCATTCCGCGAAAGCCTGTCCAATAGTTGACTTTTCCGCTATCCAGAACTTCCTTTACAGCAGCTTTCATATCATCCCAAAAATAGGGCCATGGTGGAAATGGAGCTGTTCTAACAGGCGTTCCACCATTGATTGCTAGTTTATCTGCTGACATAGCTGTACCTCCAATATCGAAATTAAAACGAATAAAATGATTGGATTTTTGGAAAGAGATCTTTCCAAGCGTATAAAATCAAGGCAGCAACCGCTGAGTTCTCAATCTAGGCCAGCGGTTGACAGTACGGAAAGCTTCTGCGTATTTAACACCACACTGCCATCCTCGGAACTTAGCGCAATCTTCTATAAACTGAATAACATCCAGGTTATCGTGCTCTTTTAGCCAGACGACTTGACTCTGATGACACATCATCATTTCCTTCTTTTTTTCAATAAAATCCGTAATATCCACATATTCGCCTGGTTCAAAGTCCACCCCAGCAACGTTATCCATATAGATAACCGGTGGAACTTTGTCGTGATATTCGTGCTCTGTCTTCCAATTAGGCAACGAGGCATGGAAGGATGCATCATAAACCAAGCCACTAACTACACAATGATCAGGCATATAGTCAGTTGGCGAGTGCGTAATTATCAAGTCGGGCTTAGTTACGCGAATCATATCAATGAATACCGCCAAAGTCTCTCGATTATTGAAAATTTCACAGTCTGGTATGCCCAGCGATATGCTTTCGGCTCCAATCCTGCTTGCCGATAGCTGAGCCTCTTTGCGCCTAATTTTCGCAAGCTCATCATTTGGAATGTGGAAATGCCCTTTATCTCCAATACATGCATGGCACATAATAATGTCATGGCCTTGGCTTGCATACTTAGCAAGTGTGCCAGCGCATAGGATTTCTATATCGTCGGGATGCGCCCCAACTGCTAAAATTCGCATAATTAGCCTCCTCAAACTTACTGCTCTATTATCGCTTGGAGCCCATGGTTAAAAATTGCAAACCCCCTATTTCTTCTTTACTCTGGGACCCTCGGGGGTATCCTCTACTATGTATCCGGCAGCTAGAATCTCATCGCGGATGCGATCGGCGGTAGCAAAATCGCGTGCCTTTCTTGCCTTCTGACGTTCTTCGACGAGTCTCATTATATCCGAGGGTATTTCCACTTCAAAAGGCACCCCTCGCTCGGAAAGCTTGAGACCTAGAATTCGGTCAAAGTTCACCATTGCAGCGAAGACTTCTCGACCACCACGGCCGTGAATATTGACCTCTTTAATCAAACTAAACACCGCAGCCAGTGCAACAGGCGTATTCAAATCGTCATCCATTGCTTCATCAAACGCACTAGTCCAGCGGGCGACCGCGTCATCAAGTCCAGTTGGGTTTTCCCTGTCGAGCCGCGCTACGAATTCATATAAATTCTCAAGCGCTGTTTCAGCCGCATCCAGCGCTTGCCAAGTGAAATTCAATTTTGACCGATAATGTGCACCAAGGACCAAATACCTAAACGCAAGTGGATCATACCCTCGAGCCATTACATCTCTGAGCGTGTAGAAATTGCCAAGTGATTTGCTCATTTTGCGATTTTCTACGAGGAGGTGCTCTGAGTGAAGCCAATAGTTGACGAATGGTTTTCCGGTTGCAGCCTCAGACTGGGCTATTTCGTTTTCATGATGTGGAAAGATGTTATCAACGCCACCAGTATGGATGTCAAATGTTTCGCCCAAATACTTCATGCTCATTGCTGAACATTCGATATGCCATCCGGGTCGGCCTCTTCCAAGCTCAGTGTCCCAATATACATTGCCGTCTGCCTCATCCCAAGCCTTCCAAAGAGCAAAATCGGAAACCTGCTCTTTTTCATATTCATCGGAGCTAACCCGTGCGCCGGCTTTCAACTCTCCTATCTTAAAATGAGAAAGTTTGCCGTAGCCAGGAAATTTTGAGATGTCGTAGTAAATCGAGCCGTCTTCAGCTTTATATGCTATACCTTTGTCAAGAAGCTTCTTTATCAGGGCAACCATCTCCTGAATGTGCTCGGTCGCCCTGGGGTATACATGCGCCGGCTCGATGTTTAGATGGTCCCTGTCCTCATAAAAAGCCTCAATAAATGGAAGAGTATACTCGTTGAGACTTATGCCTTTTTCCCTAGCACCGCGTATTGTCTTGTCGTCAACATCCGTGATATTCATCACGTGTGCTACTTCGAAACCGCGGTATTCGAGGTGTCGCCGAAGAATATCCTCGAATAAGTAAGTGCGCCAGTTTCCAATATGGGCGAAGTCATATACGGTTGGCCCACAGGTATAGAGTCCAACCTTCATGTCATTTATTGCTCGAAATTCGTCTTTTTCGCGGGTTAATGTATTGAAAAATCTGATAGTCATGGCTGAATCATCTCAAAATTAAGTTTTTTGTTCTCTTCTATTACTGGAAAAGAAAAATCCTCAGCGAATATCTAACAACCAAACGTTTCCCTCAAATAAGCTAAACTTTGCTTTGCAATTGTTATTGGGTCGGGCTTGTAATCGAAAACCTCTACCGAGACATAGCCATTATACCTGATTTCGCGAAGGGCTGACGACACAACATGAAAATCTGTATCGCCCATCCCTGGCCCTCGTCCACTTGCGTCATTAGCATGAACGTGCATGATATGTTCACCTGCGCTACAAACAATCTCCGGAATTGACCGAGCCTCGGAGCACATGCTTTTTACATCAACCATTGTGCGAAAGTTAGGCTTACCAACTGCACGAACCATTGCCAGCGCTTCCTCAACTGTGTTTATGAAGTTGGTCTCCCGCGGAGGTAGCGCCTCTATGCAAAGGTAGACATCATTTTCCCGTGCCTTTTCCGCACAATGCGAAAATGTTTCGCATGCGTAATTCCAAGCCTGCTCGTAAGTTAGGCTTTCGTGCACGTTCCTCTGCTTCGGCGAGCCGAAAATGAGAACGCGACCACCGAGATCACTGCACAAGCAAATCAGCGCATCAAGGTAGTCGCGCGTTCGCTTGCGAACATCTGCATCTGGATGATTGATATATAATCCTTCTGGTTTCACCAGCAACCAGTGAAGCCCAACAATCTCAACACCAGCATCAGCGGCAGCTCGAGCAATCTCTCGGCGTCGTGCATCTATGATTTCGTAAACCGATGTTGCGAGAGTGAACGGGGCAATCTCAACGCCATCATATCCGATTTCGGCAGCAGTAACGAATACTTTCTCTATAGGCCAATTTTCAAAAAGCTCGTTGCAAATTGAAAACTTCATTGGCATCTCCAACCCAATATGACTTGCTTATTATAACAAGTGTCCTCCAAAATGACGAGTTTATCGGTCCTTACCAAGTTAAACGAAGACAAAGCAGGAGCGCATGCCACTGGATGCTTTTAGTCCTTTGTCTTGTTTGCAAAAAAGACCTTTCTAAAAATTAGTCGCCTACAATATTTTAATCGCCATCGCAGGACATTCGAAGCCGCAATATCCACAAAGTATGCACTTCTCCTCATCCGCAACTGGCGTTTTCTCGCCCATGCGGAGTGCTCCATAACGGCAAGCGGATATACAAGCCCCACAACCTCGGCAGAATGGACGGACATGCCAGCGTCTTTTACGCTGCTTTAGACTCGTTTCTACGGAAGGCGGAACAGCCTCGCCCTTGCACACAGCCACATTGTATATTACTTCTTGGAGGCTATGCATTCCAACGGCAACCGAATCAGCTTCTTCAACGCTAAATGCGAACTCCAAAGCTTCCCTAGCATTCGCGTACAGTAGCCCACCGCCAAGTGCCTTCATAATGTAGACACCCTTGCCAGCGCTATGGGCTGCCTTGATGCCATCCAGCATCTCTGCCATTGTTCCTTCCACAACACCCTTAAAACCTCTATTAAAAACCACTAGAACAACGTCCAACTCGGGCCAACTAATGACTTCCTCTAACACGCGGCAGGAATGTGTAGATACACCAATTGCACGAATTAATCCCTTTGATTTAGCCTTAACTAGCTCTTCCCACGCAGGCAATCTACTATTCAAGTCCTCGACGCTATCCACGTTATGAAGCTTGAAAATGTCAAGCCTTGGTACGCCAATTTCTCGAAGCGCAGTGTTGATTGAAGTAATCATGGAGCTTGCGTCCTTTGCCATGGACTTGGCGGCAATTATAGGAGGTAACTCCATATGCTTAAGAGCTTTCTGCATGTGAGGATATGAACCATAAATTTCTGCGAGGTCAAAAAAATCGATGCCCATTTCTGCCGCAGAAACAAGAAGTTCCGCGCCATCGCTAATTGGCATTTCGTGGAGTTTGAAAGGCAGCGTCCCGAAGGCAAGCCTTGATACCCAGATACCTGTTCTCCCTAATTCGCGGCGTTCCATTTTAGTCAATCCACGGATGAATTACATCAACCGCAAATTTATTAAACACTGGCGGGAGAAAAACCTTCGGGTTTGGTTCAAACTGAGGATTTTACATGCTGTAGAGCCTTAGAAAGATTAGCTTGGGCCTCAGGGTAATTCGGGCGAAGAGCCAAAGCTTGGCGGTAACCCATAATAGCGGCTTCATACGCCCCCATGCGGAAGTAGCAATTTCCTATGGCAAGGAATGCAGCAGGATTATTTGGATAACACATTAACCCATTCTGATAGACATTTATAGCATCCTCATAACGGCCAGCCGAATACAGAATATCCCCTGCATTAAAATAAGCATTCGCATACCCCGGGTCTATTTCCACAGCGTGTGCAAAACAAGCAAGCGCTTCAGAGATTCGCCCTTGTTTCGCGTGACACCGTCCTAAGTTGGTATGCGCCTCGACAAAATCAGGCTGCAATTCAATTGCCCTGGTAAAATGCCGACTAGCATCTTCAAGCTCATTGAGTGCCTCTGCACAAACACCCAAGTTGAAATGAAGTTCAGCAGTTTCGCAATCCAAATCTAGAAGCGAAACATAGAGATTCCTTGCCTCTTTAAATTGACCGCTTGCCTGCAAAACCTGGGCAAAACCTATCACTGCCCGGGCATCACCCGGCGATAATCGAAGCCACTCCTTTCCATGTTTTTCAGCCTGAGCCATCTTGCCTAAACGAAGATAAGCAATGGTTAGGAGTTCATGTGCCTTAGCGTCACCAGGGTTTTCTTTTACCACCAGCTCGGCATATTCAGCAGCCTTCTGGTAATCTTGCAATCCCATGCAAGCACTAGCTATTCCAAAATATGCCTTATATCCAAATGCACCAGGATCACCAATCCATCCACCACTCTGGCCGAGCTGGACAGCAGACACAAACTCAGTGATTGCTTCTGCATATCTCCCAAGGACTAGAAGAGCATTCCCCTTCGCAAAATTCAATTCAGGATGGCATATGCCTTTGTTTTGCGCCCGCTCCAATGCGTTTATAGCCTCTTCTGGACTCCCAAGTTCACAAAAGGCATGCGCCATATGCGAATAAGTGGCAGCAGCAAATTCATGACTTCGCGTAATGTATTCCTCAGCCTTCTTAAGATATCCAAGCGCCTCCTTATAGTTGCCTTTTGTTATGTAAACAGAAGCTAGATTGTAGAGGCAATATGGATCATTTGGGTTCTCCGCAAGGTCTGCTTCAAGAAGGCGAATATATCGCTCGTGCTTGCAACGTTCTAACATTACAGCAGGCCTATAGCCAAAATGGTGGATTACCGCATCGAGATATGCCATTTTTCCACCCGACCGCTCAATAGAAGGGACTATGCGTTCATGCACTCGTCCTTCATACCGATATTCGGGTTTGTTGCGGAACAACCGGCAAGTGCGATGGATAAACATATCAGGACCTTGGCTTTCGGACATATAGTTGTGGAAAAGCAATGCAAACGCATCAGCAACGGGTTCTTTTATTGCCTTAAGAATTACTTGGCCTGCAGATTTATCAAGCTGCTCATCAGCATCCAGTATGAGAACCCACGTTCCAGTTGCATAGCTTAGTGACTTATTCCGAGCTTCGGCATAGTTATCAGTCCATGGAAAATAATAAACTTTTGCCCCATGAGATTGTGCAATCTCTGGCGTGCGGTCTGTTGACCCGGTATCAACAATGATTATTTCATTCACGATGCCTTTTACGCTACGAAGACAAGAATCGAGATTTGCTTCTTCGTTTTTTACAATCATGCATAGTGAAAGAGTAGGCACTTGTTCGCTAATAGACTGTGTCCTTTTAATAACTGAATTAATCTTAGCAAGGCGCGCATTAATCTCGGTGCGCGTTGGTCCTCCAACACGCCGGTTTAACTTCTTCTCTTTCTTTGTCGAATGTGAAAGCTTTCGAACCAGTTCTTGTACTTCTCGAAGCACTCGGACATTTTCTGGATTAGAAGGAGAAAGTTCGACTGCTTGACAAGCATTATCTGCCGCTTCCAGTACCCTGCCCTCGCGCGCAAGTAGCACCGCAAGATTTTTATATGTTTCGGGATATTCTGGCGACACCCGAACTGCCTGCCCAAGTATTGTGCGAGCAGCTTTGCCGTTACCCAGTGCACTATATGCAACTGCCAGTGCATTCATAATTTCAACATCTGCTGGCGAACCATTGAGTGCTCTTTCCAGATAGTCGGCTGCCTCTGCCCACCGTTTTTCCCTTAGTGCATCAAGCCCTAACTGTTTCTCATTACCGACTGTCATGGCTTTTGTAACTCGTACAGGCATTTTAATACCTCGCCTCCGTCTCAGATCAACTATTGCCTTGTCACACCTAATTACGCTGCCTTGCGCAACTCATCTATGCGAATGCATCGGCCAGGGTACTGAAATTGCAAAAATTCGTCCAACCCGCCGTTCGATAGTATAATTTGCACATTCCCGTTTTTAGGAAGCTCCCCTGTTATTTCAATGTCGGGAGTTTGACCCTCATCTACACCTAGCGTTGCCAAAAAGTCAGCCACCAGTTCGGCTGCCGCACTTGAGTCACTTGCTGTGCGTGGTCCAGCATACATGCTAAGAAGCGCATCTTTTTTTGATACATTTGACCGCAAATATTCTTCAATTACCGGACACCATGTTTCGGGCTTATCCCACTCTGGTGCAACAAACCAAACAATAGATGAGCTCGAGATTTCCAGTGGGCAACGATGGCGCTCCGGATTGAACGCTTGCTTGAGAAGAAACGACATGTTGTACGGTATACCTAAAGGTAGCTCAGCTGGTATACCCCACTTTGCTTTAAAAAGGTCCCAATTTTTTCGCATGAGTGCATCATGATTAATCTTTTGACCAACAAAAGTTCGACTGCCAGTGTGGTGAATAAAACAGTCCTGCGCTACCACAGAATAATATCCTGCAATCGCAGCACGAATTGAGAAATCATCATCCTCGAAGTTACCTATCCCAAATCTTGGGTCAAAGCCGCCGATTGTTTCGATTACCTCACGTTTTATCAACATACAGAAACCAACAACTCTCGTTATTGGTTTAATCTGCCTATCATGCAAGGCAGCCCACTTCTTGGCAAATTCCTCAAGCCCCTCTAGAGTAGACTGGTCATAATCAACGCTTTCGACTTGTTGAGAACCTGAAACATTATTGCTCACAGGCCCAACAATACCAATGCGTGGGTCATCATCCGCACATCTAACCAGACGCTCAAGCCAGCCAGGAGTAACTACTGTATCGTTGTTTAGAATAACAACATATGCACCCTCAGAGGCCAAAATACCTGAGTTGTTGCCTGCCGCATAACCAAGATTAGTCTCATGACGTATGACTTTGATTGCCCTGCAATGTTTTGAATTCCATTTGGTCTTAATCTCTTCAAGATACTGCTCCGTGCCATCTGTGGAGCCGTTATCCACCACCACAAGCTCATACGGCAGATTTGTATGTCGCCTTATGCTTTCCAAGCACTTTCTTGTGTCATCGAGCTGGTTGTGGACTAGAACTACAATTGCAATCCTTATTTCGCTATTATCCTCGGATAGTTCCACACCAGCGAATCTCTTATGGATTTGGCGGCACACTTCGTCTCTGTCGTATTGGGTAAGCTGAGACTTGTCCCATAGGAATCTCTTATTTTCCCGAGTGATATCGTTATACTGCACATGCCAGTTAGCGGCTTTTTCATTTTCATCAAAGCGGTTTTTTCGTTGGCTGAAGATCTTAGTCTCTCCATGTGCTTCGCTTCTAATTGGGTAATGCCTGAGGATAAACGGGATAGGAAATACGCGCCTGCCTTCGAATTGAACTAGATGACCACCGGTATGCCAAAGTTTGAAATCCTGGCCCCAATACTTCCAACACCTTGCCTGCATTTTGTCCCACGAAACGGCAGGTGCTGAGTAACCGGTCAAGTATTTGCGGACATCATCGCCAGGCACAAATGAATTATCAGTTGGCTTAAAATCAAAAATTGCAAAATTGATTGTATTGTATCCCAATGCGTCTACACGTTCGATTCCCTCACGGAGATTCAAACCAGGCCAAGGCGACTCGCGGAACTCATCGGCATCTGCATTGATGTACCAACCGGGACCAAATTGTCGAACAAGCTGCTCCTTGCGCATAAGAATATAGCGAAGAGCAAACACATCATTTGGAATGTCGAGACCACTCTCTTCAGGAAACAATTCTATGCCAATAAGGCCCTTGCCCAACCATTTTGATGCTTCTTCAACTGTATTGTCTGTTGAATGATGGTTTAGAAGGTATACTTCAATATCTTGCTCGATTAAATCCCGAATTACATGGTATATAACGTCGCCTTCATTGTAAGCGGCAAGTATTGCAATTATCCTAGGTCTGGCAGACTTGCAGCCTGGACAACTAGAATCCTCTTGGGCATTGCCAGTTAGCTTTGCTGCTCTTTCCGATTGCCCGCAAGCAAGATAAAGGTCCACAAGGTTTTTCCGAACAGTATCATCGGTCTCATCTAGCGCAAGCGATTTCTCAAGACAATATTGCGCTTTCTCAATTTCGCCTTTTTCGAAATACAGGACGCCAAGGTCATTGTATGCCTGAGCATCATTCTGGTCTGCCATGATATGCTCTTCCAGTAGCGAAACAGCTTCGTGCAACTTACCCATTGAATAAAGCCTTGCTGTTTGAGCACCAACAATTGCTCGCTTGGTCGCCTCGAGGTAGCCGTGCCCGAAGCGAACATCTGGCTCCAGATGATTGCCCTCACCCCATTCATTCCATGCATTGATAAAGACAATCCGCTGTTCTGGAGGTCTACTGCTCACACGCTCAATTTCAAGTTTGAGCCACTCGCCATATGCCTTAGGCGTAGAATCTCTTAGAATGAAAGCACCATATTTTCTACGCGGAGTGTTATCCCAAGAAGGAACTACCGTTCGCAAACAGTTGCCTTCCATGCTAGCCATTACATGCCATGCGTCATTGTAATTTAGAATAAGCCCTGGCTCGCCATCACCTTCGCCATATTCATTAAGAACCCCCGGGATTTCACCCGCTCCATATTTATCCCATAGCCTTCCAAAAGATGGCTGAAATAATAGCTCGGCATCGAAACCTTGCTTTAACCAGTACCCGTCTACCGTTTTGTCGAGACTAATTCTGATGGCGATTACATACAAGCCTTGCAACCCAGCACTCCCAGCTAATTGCCGCCACAATGCAAGCGTGTTTTCAACATTTGGGATATCCATGGGTCTGTATATGAGGAATAAGGGCTTCCCGTCTACTTTAATGTATCTTGGGTCTCTAAACGCCTTTAGCAACCATTCGAAATGAGCAAAATCATCAGCCTCTCCACCATACTCTTGAGGCTGAAGAATTAGGTTTTCGTGCCCATCCCAATTTCGCGTCCAATTTTCATTAGCCCATGCGAGACAGAAGGGGAAATCAGGCTTTCCTGACTCAAGCACTTCATTAAAAGGTCTCTCAAGCAACATTTTTCCATTAAACCAATAATGCCAGTAACAAAAGCCTTCTATCCCATATTTTTTTGCCATTTCAGCTTGCGCTTCACGAACTTCAGGATTGCGAAGGTCATAGTAGCCTAGGTCGGCCGGCATGTGTGGTTGGTAGTGTCCCTCGAATAATGGTTTAGCTTTTCGAACATTATCCCAATCTGTAAAGCCTTTTCCCCACCACTTATCGTTTTCAGGTATGGGATGAAACTGCGGCAAGTAGAAGGCAATTAAACGAACTGGGCATTCAGTTTGTATATGTTTATTTAAGATTTGTGCATTTAGTTTTACATTGTTAATCATTACTGAAAGCCTTCTGGGGTCGCCGTTTATGCCAATCTCGCGAGGAACATAGGACTCATCGCTTATAAATCGAAGAGTATGGGGCCCTTCAATACAAGGAAGCAAAATCTCAACTTTTTCTTTTTTATAGGACTTGTCAAAACGAATCTCTTTAATCGTTGCTTCGCCATCGTATATTTTTAGACTAAATGGGAAGTTTGGATAATGCTTGGAATTCGAACACACAACATCAAATGTGAGGCATAAAGGTGGGAATTTCTCAACATCGCACACACTCCATCCAACGCGCATAACTGCTTCTTCTGCCATCCATCGCACGCCGTGTTCCTCGTCATAAAAGCCACTTTCAAACCTAATCACCGGTCTATCGTCCCATGCAGAGATTACTTTCCAACCTTTCTCTAAAAGCCTCATGCATAAGTCAGAATCTGACTTGGAGAATCCTCCCACGTCCAAAACCTTTTTTCTATCAAAAATTGCAAAACTGCGTTCAACCCACCCGTCTACCAACCTGCCAGCAGCTGCAACTGATGGGTCTTGCGACATAATTTGTAGCGAACGGCTAATGAAATCTGCACATTGCAACCTCTTTCCCCTGTCATAATCAATCACCATAACAAACTGTGAATCGCTCTTCTCAAAAAAGGCATTTAGCTGAGAGTCTTTTCCCTCAGGTTCTATGTCTTCAAGAACATGTATGGTGCTATTTCTGAGAATATTGCTTAACCCTTCGTAGAACTCTTTTACACGGCTAGCATTTTTATCCGTTAGAAGCGCTATATCCAGATAAGGCAGATTTCTGATGCTTTGGATTACTCGTTCTGTTGATTGCCCATCTTGGTAGTTGCCATAAAGAATATTCGTGTACTGCTTCTGCTTTGTGCTTTGTATTTCGGAATGATTGACAAAAGCGTTCTTTAAAGCAAAAATGAACTCCTCTTGCGTAGTGAACTCCGTTCCCACATCGCGCCAGGCATTGCCGAGCGCCCTTGAATCATACTCCCATATTCCTACTTTCTCAGGGCTCGTATACAAAAGAATTGGGCGATTTAGCACCATGAACTCAAATATTAACGAGGAGCCATCAGAAATTAAAATATCCGCATCTGGAAAGAACTGACTAATTGATGCTGCAGGGTCATCGATTAATGTAACAAGATTTGAATCCTGGCATATAGCAAGCCACTGTCTAATCCAACGACGAAATATTTCACGATGTTGAACAACATACGGATGGTCGTATTGTAGAATAGCAGGATGTGGTTTGATAATGATTTTACTTCTTGGATATACGGAGTGGATAAGATTTGCTAGCTTATCTTCGAAAAACCTAGCCGCACTGACCTCAGGATTATAGGTTGGAGCAAATAGAATTGTAGGAGCATCCTTGCAAAGTTTGCGCTCGGGAATTTTGAATACGTCGTCTACCCAAGGATTGCCGGTAAGCAAGAAACCTCGCTTCGGTCTAACGCCAGCCTTCGTAAAATCGTCCACATCCCAGTCGCTAGCGCAAACATAGTCTGCGACGGAGTATTCTTTTTCAGGAGAAGTGTATTTTGTAGCTGGACCATGTCTCATACCTATTAATAGGACATTGTGGGCATCGCAGTACTCACGGAAAAGAGGCAGCTGAGAAACATCAGCGGTAATAATAACATCTGGCTGCCAATCCATTATCTCCTTATGACTATAGCTAATAAGTGAATCCTCAAATCCATCAGCAATTGGCTTGAGAGACCGCAATTGGAACGGTAATGTCGCATAACAAGCTACTCTTCTCTTATGCCTTCCTAGAACCTTTTCTTCTCCCATTCGCACTTCTCCGTTTTGGTATTCTCAAGCTGCTTTCGCTTGCGCTTTATTCAAATCCGACTTAAACAGGCTTCGTGCGTATGTAAAGTCCTCAATAGTGTTGATATTAACCAACTTATACTTCAAATCTTCTTTCTTGAGGTCGGGTGGGACCATTTCCCAAAAGTTGTTCATCTGCTGAACGCCAACAAGAAACATGGCAATTGCTTTCGACTCTATGCCATCTCCTTTAATATGAAACGGCTGAAGGCAATTAAAATGAATTGCCTCGATGAATTTCATGCGCAAATACCAGTTTGGGTCGCTCTCAAAAAACTGTGAAACAATTGTTGGAAAATATTCATTAATCTTTTGAAACTCTCGAAGGGCAGCACAGTTGTGAATTTGGAATTCGGCTTCAAAAACATCACCTTGCACCTGCCAATTCAAATCAAACATGTATTCATATATGAAGTCATAAAGACCTTGAAAATCGTGGAAAAGCTTGGATATATCGTACATGGGGTCTCCGGCACAGAAACCCTTCGGGTCTACCAAGCGGAAACCACAAGGCGTCTGCGACGTGTCAATCAGCAGGTTATCGAAATGTGGATCGCCGTGAATCATGCACAGATACGGCGGTTGAAGAGTGCTCACCAATTTTACACGGCTTCTAATCTTTTCGATTATGTCAAATGGATTCTCATACTCCAAGCCGTTAATTATGAACTTCTTTGCTCCAAAAACCTGTTTTAATATCGGGGCTTGCTTTAAAGCCATTTCACGACGAACATCAACCCTGTTAAAGTGCACAGACGCAGTGTAGCTTGCTGGGGCATCAATGCGACGCAGTACATAAACCTTTTCAACCAGGAATTTAACTATTCTAGTAAGAACTTCTACTGCATCAAGTGCGGTAAACTGGCCTGAAAGAATGAGCTTCTTAAGCGAAGGCTGAGGATAATGTGGCATCGTATACCAAACAACTGGTCCTTCGACGTTGTAATCCAAAAGCTCTGTAAAATGAGGCCGAAGTTCTTCAGGCAAGTCACGGAGATAATATATCTCGTTTATTAGCCTTTCAGTATCCTTCGCGCTTTCCTTCCTTATTATATTGTCCTGCTCGGTTACTAATACGTCAGAAAATGAACCTCCATCGAGAAAGATGTCCCCTGTTTTTCGTTCAACCCGTGTTTTCTCCATATTGATTGCAAGAATTAGTCTTTTCTTGCACAATTCGTTCAAAAGAACATGCATTTCGGTTGTGCGGAACGTATCCTGATTGGCAAGATACTTGTAGTAATCAAAGTCAGCCGAGCTAATATGAGTAATCCCGCTGTGGATTTGCCAGGGGAATAACGGCGAAATATAGCGTCCAATTTGAACGACTCGGCCATCTTTAACATTCACGCGGCTGCCTGGCTCCAGCTTAGATTCGGCAGTGGAGGTAATAATAAAAGACCTGTCCCCCATTTTGAGAATTTCCTCGAGCACACGATCCTCGAAATAAATATCTGCATCCATAACAAGAACAGGTCCATGAGGTACTCTTTCAAGACCAATGCGGAGGGAATAAGGAGGCTGAGTAGTAGCATAATCCTCGTTCACCAAGATATCCGGAACAATTCGGCGCACTTGGTCATGGCGATAACCAGCAACGACCACGATATTATCAAAGTTAAAGCGTCGGAGCTTCTCGATGGTGTATTCTAGAAGCGTTTTGCCATTAAAGGGAATAAGGCATTTAGGCAACTTTTCTGTCATTGAACCAAGCCTTGTCCCCATTCCTGCTGCAAGCAACACTACGCTTCTCATCGGCTACTCCTTTGCTTTGTGAAATTTAGAACGCCACACATTCAATTGCGATAATAAGCAACGTTTCTAAAAGATGAAACGGTTTATCCGCAGAATTAATTCTGCCGCCTCACGCCCAGCACCCGAGCCACCAGCACGGCGAAGCCGAAACTTTGCTATTCGACGAACTTGCCGCGATGCATTTGCAGGAGCCATTGAATATCTAACAAGCTTCATGGCTTCAAGATCCCTCAGGTCATCTCCCACGAAGGCAGCCGATTTGCCATCATATCCCTTCTTGTCCAATAACTCTGCTACAGTTTCTGCCTTGTCAGCTGTGCAATAGAAAGGCAGGCTTTGATGTTCCGCCCAATTTCTATTAACGCGCTCATCGGCGGAAATGATAATGACCTCCACCCCATTTTGGGTTAACATTCGCAAGCCTGTGCTATCTTGGTCGTGAAAAAGCTTAGAAACTGTGCCGTCTTCGTGATAGAACTTTGTTCCATCAGTAAGGACGCCGTCAACATCGAAGAAAGCAATTTTTATAGGTTTGTAATCAGAATGCCGCTTAATATCCATTTGCCTGGAGAATATCTCCCCACATACGTATTAGTTATCATTCCCGATGCAAACAGCACTTTTCGATAGCATTCAGAGCACTGAATATACAGCAATTACTATGCCAGGGAATTGTAGGACAGCATTTGCTTAAACGATGTTGAACTTACGGCATTTGGCTGCTGGCAAGGCATTTAAAAATACCGCTAAAGTTGCATTGCCAGACGGTCGAAAAGTAATGCGGAGGTAACGCAAAGTGATTCAGGGTTTGTATGCATCTGCATCAGCAATGATGGCGCAACTAGACCAACAAGATATTATCTCAAACAACTTAGCAAACGTAAGCACTCCAGGATTTAAACAAACGCGGGTTTCATTTTCCAATTTTATAGCTGAACTTTCAGACGCTTATGGTGCTGAGCCTCGATCATCTGCCGCTCAAGTCAAATGTGTAATCCCAATACTTAACACCAAGCAAGACGAAACCATTGGTCAGGTGATTGACACGGAATCTAAGACCAACTTGGCAATTGATGGCCCTGGCTTTTTCGTAGTTAGTACATCCACTGGCGAAATTCTCACAAGAAGTGGAAATTTCAAGCTCAATCAAGCCGGGCAGTTGGTTACACAAGAAGGAAACCCTGTTCTCGGTGAAAATGGGCCAATAACAATAACCAGTGATAATTGGTCAGTGGAACCCGAAGGTAACGTGAAAGTTGGAGGCACAATTGTTAACAAGCTTCGCATTCACACCGATAGTTCAAATACCGCTGGGAAGGTTATACAAGGAAGTTTAGAAGGTTCGAATGTTAATGTTGTACTTGAGATGGTCTCTATGATTAGTGCGCTCCGAACATACGAAGCAAATCAAAAAGTCATCCAATCGATAGACCAAACACTCGACAAAGTCATCAACCAAATGCCTAGAACAGTTTAGGAGGATTGAGCAATGATAAGATCACTGTGGACCGCCGCAACCGGCATGGCAGCACAACAACTAAACATTGATGTAATTTCAAACAATCTGGCTAACGTAAACACGCCAGGCTTCAAGAAAAGCCGGGTTGATTTTCAAGATCTTCTTTATCAGACGCTTAGGACTGCAGGCACAACGGAAGCCCAAGGCTCAATGGTTCCCACAGGCATCCAAGTTGGCCTTGGCACAAGACCAGCTGCGATTACCCGAATATTTTCGCAGGGTGATTTCCAGCAGACCAACAACCCGCTCGATCTTGTGATTGAAGGTGATGGATTTTTCCAAGTACTGCTTCCCAATGGAACCACTGCCTACACTCGGGATGGCACATTTAAGCTAGACTCGCAAGGTCGCATAGTCACAGCAGATGGCTATCCTCTCGACCCGGAAATTACAATTCCAGCCGAAGCAACAAGCATTAGCATTGGTTCAGATGGAACAGTATCTGTCACAATGGCTGGCCAAACTACCCCTCAGGAGCTAGGGCAGATACAGATAGCTAAATTCATCAATCCAGCAGGTCTGAACAACCTTGGCCGCAATCTTTTGGCACCAACAGCCGCTTCGGGCGAACCGATAGTAGACACACCTGGTCTCAATGGGCTTGGAACAATTGCCCATGGGTTTGTCGAGATGTCCAACGTAAAGGTTGTTGAGGAAATGGTCAACATGATTGTCGCTCAACGTGCCTACGAGGTCAATTCCAAGGCTATCCAAACAGCAGACGACATGCTGAGCATTGCAAACAATCTGAGGCGGTAACGATAAATGTCTAAGCAAATTACCAAATATGTGCTAATTTTGGGGTTAATGTTGGCCATTGTTCCAGCAATCGGAACGCCGCAATTAACCATACAAGTCAGACCTTCCTGTGAAGTGGAAAGCCAAGCCATCACTCTTGGGGACATTGCAACAATAAAAGCGGATGACCAAGCATTTGCTGAAAAAGTAAAGAAAACCATCATATGTTGCTCACCACTCCCCGGCAAGTCTCGAGAACTAACACGCGCACAGATTACTACCGCCCTTCGACGGGTTGGCCTTTGGAGTGACTCAATTGTGTTCCTTTGCCCTGACTTGACTAATGTAAAAAGGCGTGCCTTACTCGTTACTGGTGAAATGCTTTTTGATGCTGTTCGAGAATACATATCTAAAAAGGAAGACTTGCCTGGCGTTGCATCAGCAGAAATTGTTCGATTGCCAACTGACCAGGAAGTCCCTATCGGCAAACTTGAACTAAGAGTCAAATCCTCAAATAAACAACTAAAAGGTCGCGTGAATGTTCCCATCGAGATTGTAATTGATGGCAGAACCTACCGGACGGTTTACGTCCCAGCTCTAATCAAAGTTATCGCACAAGTGCCAGTAGCGACGAAAACCATCGCAAAAGATGAAGAGTTAGATGCGTCAAATATCTCGCTTGAAGAAAGAGACATAACCACCCTTCCAAGTGACATCATAATTGGCAAGCCAGAAGCAGGATGGAGTGCATGTGTGCCAATTCCACAGGGTTCGGTACTTCGTCGAGGATGGATAGCATCCCCTCCAGTGATTAAATCAGGCGACCCAGTGATTATCTATGTAAACAACGGTCCAGTCAGTGTGAGCGACAAAGGCATTGCTGTGCAAGAAGGCCGCATTGGCGACCGGATTAAAGTTAGATTGTTTAGAGACTCCCAAGAAGTTCGCGGGACAGTAACCGCACCTGGGATTATAGAGATTTCACTTGACAGGAGGACATAGCAATGTTACTAAGAAGATTCGCAGTTTTAAGTATTATTTTGCTTATAGCTACAGTCACATCTCTCTGTGCTGATTCACTTTGGCAGCCAGCGGAGAAAAGCCTCTTTGCTGATTTAAGGCCAAGCAAGGTTGGCGATTTAATTACAGTATTAATCGTTGAACAATCCGCCGCTTCACAAAAAGCTGGACAAAGCTTCGACAAGAGCCTCGAGCATGATAATGCAGCAGGCATTGGCCCATTTCTAAAACTGGTCCCCGAGCTCGGCTATACCTCATCGCAGAATAGCTCGACATCCGGCGAAAGCGTAGTAAGCAATAAGTTCGAAACCCGACTTGCCGCTACCGTAACAAATGTTCAAAAGAACGGCAATCTCGAAATTAAAGCCGAGCGATCGCTCAACATGAATGGTGATAAACAAACCATAATTCTGACGGGGATTGTTCGGCCTCAAGACATTAGATCTGATAACACAGTACTTTCAACTAATTTGGCTGATGTTAGGATTGAAACCATTGGCAAAGGCCCGGTAGGTAACCGTACAAAAGAAGGCTTTATTAGCAAGATACTTAGGTTTTTATTCTAGACCGCTTACGACCTTGTTGATGGAGGAAGCATTATGAATCGCACTATGGCTAAGATATGCTTTGCCTTTTTGATTATCTTGACGCTAGAAATGGCAACGGCCGACCAGACTGTGAAAATTAAGGATATTGCCCGAATTGAAGGAGCCAGAAGCAATCAGCTCTTCGGCTACGGGCTAGTAGTAGGCCTCGACGGTTCTGGCGACACCCAGCAAACACTTTTCACCGCCCAGTCTGTAGCCAACATGCTTCAAAAATTTGGCATTAGTGTGCCGCCAGACAAGATGAAAGTGAAAAATGTAGCTGCTGTCATGGTTACAGCTGACCTTCCGCCCTTTGTTCGCCCAGGAAGCAAGATTGACGTAACGGTTTCCTCACTGGGAGATGCTCGAACGCTCCAAGGCGGCACATTGCTACAGACGCCGCTTCAAGCAGCTAATGGTTTAGTTTACGCAGTTGCCCAAGGTCCAGTTTCAGTCGGTGGGTTCACCGCAGGTGGAGGCGGCACCAGCGTAACGAAAAACCACACTACCGTAGGGCGCATCCCTGGCGGAGCAATCATCGAGCAAGCGGTCCCAACGACACTTGTTGAGGACGGCTGTATCAATATATTGCTGAACAACCCCGACTTTACCACTGCAGTCCGTATCGCTGAAGCAGTAAGCAGCAAGTTCGGGGCGGGCACGGCTACAGCTTTGGACGCAGCAACAGTCCAGGTTAAAGCAGGCGAACAAGATGTGATAAGAACAATTGCCGACGTTGGCGAGCTTTCAGTTGTTGAAGCTGAGGTGGCAAAAGTCATTGTAAATGAACGCACCGGAACAGTCATCATTGGCGGCGGAGTCAAGTTATCGCCAGTTGCTATATCACATGGCAATTTAAGCATTGAGATAAAGACAGAAAAGCAAGTTTCGCAACCTGGTCCATTCGCCAAGAAAGGCGAAACAGCGGTCGTTGAGCAAACTACGGTTGATGTAAAGGAAGAACGCGGATATTTGATCAACCTCCAGCCAGGCTCAACTTTGAGGCAACTTGTGCAAGCATTAAACGAACTTAAGGTAACACCCAGAGATATTGTAGCTATTCTTCAGGCTCTCAAGCAGGCAGGCGCTCTTCATGCAGAGCTTGAGATTATATAACCGACTTGTCAAAGTGAGGTCATTCTCATGCGCATTAACAATCTACCAATAAGCAAATCAAATACATCAGCGGTCATAGGCGACGAGCAAAAATTGAGGAAGGCATGTAAGGAGTTTGAATCCGTTCTTATCCATCAGCTCCTAACAATAATGCGCCAGTCAATTCCTAAAACCGATTTGTTTGGTGACAGGCGCGAAGAAGAACTTTTCAACAGCATGCTTGATGAGGAAATAGCCAAGCAGCTTTCTCTTACAACCCCTCTGGGCATAGCAGACATGCTGTATGCCCAGCTATCGAAAACTCGTAATGACAAGGACTAAGCAAGGGTTGGATAAAACCTAGATGGGTTTTAATTTACTAGGCAATCGCTTGCAATATTAAAAAACGCTAAAGTTTCGGTGAAATGAGTCGAAACATACTTTGGAAAAGAGTAACTAAATTGGCAATTGCCAACCCTAAAGGGTGTGTATGATGCATATTTCAAACAGTCAAATCCATAAAGTTCTCGAATTGCATACGCATAAAGTCAATACAATTAGGCCAATAACCGGGGTTGTTCCTTCATCGCATCCGGATAAGCTAATCCTTTCAAAACAGGCAACCGAAATGCAGAAAATTAAGCAAGTTATTGCAAAACTGCCAAGTGTTCGCGATGATGTCATAGCTGACATCAAAAGCAGAATTCAATTTGGCAAATATGCAGTGAACGAGGATGAGCTTGCACGCCGAATACTGACTGACATATTCCAAGGCAGAATAAAGTAAGTGGGAGAATTAACATGGACTCGGAACGCCTTCGGGATGAATTGATTGCAACAGCAGAGCACAAGCTTGAGAAACTACGCGAATTAATAAATCTTTCAAAAGAGCAACAATCTATTCTCAAGGATGGCATGCACGAGGAACTTGCTGAGAACGTACGCAAGCATGATTCAGTTTTGCTCAACTTGGACAAACTGGCTCGGCGAGAAGAAGCCATTACAAAGCTTCTTGCCCAGGAAAAAGCAAGATATGACGATGATAGGCTTAATGCAATTCGCCATGAAACAGCCGAAGTAGCTCAAAGGCTTCGATCGTTAGTCGCCGCTAACACCGAACTACTCAGAAATTCTTTAGGATACACACGATTTTCACTCGAGCTGCTTTCAAAACTCGTTACCGAGCAGCGCGCAGCTAACGAGGGTGAGTGGAACGGAGCACTCTTGCTAGATAAGAAGGTTTAACTGGAGGTAAAAATTGTCGTTTTCTGGGCTTGATATAGCCGTTAGTGCTCTTCGCGCTCAACAATATGCATTGAATGTAACGGGGCACAACATCGCCAACGCCAACACTGAAGGCTATCGGCGTCAGGAACCAATTTTTGTCACCAACAATCCTGCACAAGGTTCGTATGCCCTCGGTGGAGGTATCATTCCACAATTTGGCACAGGCGTTGTTATCCAAACAATCAGACGCGCTCAGACGGACTATTTGGATGGGTTAATCCGACGTGCTACTGACCAACTCGGCATGTGGCAATCAAGAAATGAAGCCTTGGGGCAAATCGAATCAATTTTCGGTGAGCCAGGAAGCATGGGGCTCTCAGGAGTGCTTGATCAATTTTGGAATTCTTGGGAAGAACTAGCCTCCAGCCCCGACAGTCTGCCAGCGCGATCTGCTGTAGTGGATGCAGGTGTTGCATTGGCCGACCGTATGCGAAAGCTCTATGGCGACTTGCTCAGCCTTCAAAAACACACAGACCAGACCATTGCAGACTGTGTTGCACAGGTAAATACATTAGCCCAAGAGATAGCGAAAATTAACAACGAAATCACTGGCGTAGTGAGCGCCGGCAATAGCCCAAACGACTTGCTTGACCGACGCGCTTTGCTGATCGAAGAGCTCTCAAAATTCGTGCGTGTCGAAGTACATGGGCTCAATGGCTCTGAACTAATGCTTTCAATAGGTGGCAAAAACCTGGTGCAAGGTACACACGTTAACGAGATATCAGTCGTTCAGGGCACCGGAGCATGGTCGGACATCGTGTGGAGTAATGACAATTCGCAAGTTTTGATAAATGGTGGCCAGATAAAAGGCCTATTATATGTGCGAGACACAACAATCCAAGAGTGCATTGATTCGCTAAATACTATTGCTAGTGGGTTGATAGAAGCAGTAAACGCAATATATTCTGAAGGGCGCTTACCTAATGGCAATCCCGCAGGCAACTTTTTTGCTTCCGGCCGCAATGCATCCAACATTGAGGTAGAGTGGGCTCTGATTTCTGATCCGAGAATGGTTGCAACGGGCACAAGTGGAACCATTGCTGACAATTCCATTGCCCTAAATATCTCGGACCTTCGCAACCAGCCAGTTATCGATGGGGAAACCATTGGAGATGCCTACAACAGCCTGATTGCCCGTATTGGCGCGAATGCACGAGAAGCAAAAAACCAACACAGCGTCCAGGAGCTTTCCACCCATCAATTAAAGCTGCAAAGGGCATCCATGTCAGGCGTATCAATCGACGAAGAAATGGTAAACATGATCAAATACCAACAGGCTTATAATGCCGCTGCCCGAATCATCAGCATTATGGACGAAATGCTTGATACCATAATAAGCCAAATGGGGATTAGCGGGAGGTAAGTACCATGCGACTCACCCTTGGGATGGTAGCTGAAACAGTGCGAATGAATCTCATGACAAACTCCGAGGCTCTTCTAAAAGCACAGGATAGAGCTTCCTCAGGAAAGCGCATAAGGCAACCGTCGGACGATGTTGTGGGAACCGGACGAGCACTGGGATTGCGATCATCCATTGCTTCGATTGAGCAGTATACACGAAATACCGACATCGCACGAAACAGATTATCGATAACATGCAGTGCTCTCGACTCGATAGTTTCAGCTATCCGCACCGTGAGGTCGCTAGCTATGACATCAGCAAATGCAAGTATAACTGACGAAGCAAAAATGGCAGTTGCGGCACAGCTGGACCACGTTTCATCCGAAATTGCTGATTTAGCAAATACACAATGCTTAGGCAAATACATTTTTGCAGGAAGCTTAAGTGACAAGCCGCCGATAATCAGCAATCCAGCAGGTCAGCCGCCATATATATATCAAGGCAATAGCAATCAGCTACTTATCCGAGTTGGGCCTGGCATATCAATCCCCGCTGGTGTGACGGGAGATATGGTGCTAAATATGGGCAGCGTTGCAGTTCCAAGCTCGCCCGATATATTTGAAACAATACGTTTGCTTAAAGAAGAAGTACTCGCCGGAGACTGCAAAGCAATTTCTGCAAGGATAGCCGACATCGATGCACTTCTTGATAATGCCATAGCAGTAAGGTCAAAAGCGGGTGCAAGCTTGAGTAGGCTCGAAGCAACAAATGAAGCACTGCTTAATTCTAAAGTAACTATGGCGGAATTATTATCGAAAACAGAGGATGCGGATCTTGCGGAAGCAATTGTAGATCTTCGTACTCGAGAGAACGTTTATCAGGCAGCAATTGCAACTGCTGGCAGAATAATGAATCTTACGCTGGCAGATTTCCTTAAGTAGCTTGCTGAGGAAGGAGTATTCACAATATGAAAATTGAAACAACAAGATTCGGAACTGTGGAAGTTTCCAAGGATTCTATTGTAAACATGCCAGATGGAATGCTTGGCTTCCCAGCATGCACGCGCTATGTGTTATTGCATGATCGAACCGATACGCCATTCAAATGGCTTCAGGCAGTGGATGACCCTGCTGTGGCATTCATTGTAATCAATCCAACTGACTTTTTTCCCGATTACGAAATAGTTCTTAATGATGACCAAGTAGCATCACTTGATCTCAAGGAGGCAACTGAGGCTGTAATGCTAACCACAGTAACGGTTGACAGGGAAAACGGCAGAATTACAACCAACCTCCTTGGGCCAATAGTAATCAATGCTCGCACGTTCCATGCACGCCAAATAGTTCTTGATGATGAGCGATATGGAACAAAACATGTAATCGGCGAAATTCCAAAGGAAGAGCACTCTAATTGCTTGGCCAAAGCAGCCTAAAAGTTATTTATCTAGCTTAATAAATATCACAAATATTTGCTTAATTATGGAATAAGAACTTGGAAGTAATATCCGTAATAATACTTGCAAGAAAAAGCAAAACCAGTTTGTTTGCGATTTAACTTGGAGACGCAAAACATTGCTTTCGAAAGGAGAGTGATGCGTATGTGCAGTTTGGGCGCAACATGACTCATGAATGTGCGCCCATGAGAAAATCCGATTCCGATAATAGCAGAGTGCTAATAGCCGGCGGTCGGAATCGGCTGCACTACTCAGCCGGCTAAAATGGAGCAGGATGCTCCAAAGTCCAAAGGACAAAACTTCAAGGAGGAGGATAGAACATGTCTTTACGGATCAACCTGAATGCAGCAGCGCTCAATGCGCACCGTCAGTTGCAGGGCACTGACTCTGCATTAGCTGCGTCAATCGAACGGTTGTCATCTGGTTTTAGAATCAACCGAGCAGCAGATGACCCGGCAGGACTGGCAATTTCTGAAAACCTGCGCAGCCAGATTAGTGGTCTAGGCCAGGCGATAGCAAACTCAAGCGATGCAGTCAATATGATAAAGACAGCTGAGGGCGCTCTGGCCGAAGTCCAGAACCTGCTTCGCACAATGCGCAACCTGGCACTGCACGCGGCAAACGAAGGTGCAAACGATGAAACCGCTTTGCAAGCAGACCAGACGCAGATTGATTCTGCGATATCAGCTCTTAACCGAATTTCTGCGAACACGCAGTTCGGTACGAAGAAGCTATTGGATGGTACTGCTAGCGGTTTAGTTTTCCAGGTAGGTGCAAACGCCAACCAGACGACAACCATAAGCATTGAAAACGTCTCTGCAGAAGCTCTGGGTGTGGCCTCAATAGACGTTACTACTGACGCTCAGGGCGCTATCTCACTGCTTGATACCGCAATAAACACGGTATCTACAATGAGAGCCCAGTTAGGTGCGGCACAAAAGGACCTCGAGTCCAACATAGCGTCCCTTGGCGTAGCAAAGGAAAACATCGCCGCATCTGAAAGCTCGATTAGAGACAGCGACATGGCAGCGGAAATGGTAGCGTTTACACGCAACCAGATTCTACTGCAGGCTGGCGTTGCAATGCTTACGCAGGCGAACGCAGCGCCGCAAGCGCTACTGGCACTAATCAGGTAGCGCCTAAAGCTCACCAAATAACAACGTGGCCGCCTCATGGCGGCCACGCTACTACACGATAAAATTAGAATCGCTACTTCCACAAATACTTAAACATTTGGAGCTGGAGAATGCCAGGGACAGCGTCAATAAACGGCGTAATATCAGGGTTAAAAACGGATGAGATTATCGCAAAACTTATTGAGATTGAGCGAATACCTATAAAACGACTGGAAGCACAAAGAGCGACCCTGAACTCAAAACTTGCCGCATGGCAGGAAGCGAATACACGTATACTCGCTCTTAAAACAAAAGCCGATTCTTTAGCCCTTAGCTCGACCTTTGACGTAAAGAGTCTCATCTCAAGCGATGAAGACATAATTCGCGGCTCAGCTTCCTCCTCAGCACAAACAGGAACCTACTATCTCAAGGTTAATACTCTTGCCCGCGCACATCAGCTTAAAACCGAAGGATTTGCAGATACAACTACAACTCGCGTTGGGACAGGAACAATTACCATAGCCGTGGGAACGGGCACTCCAGTTCAAATCACAATTGATGAAACAAATAACACTCTTGCTGGAATACGCAATGCCATCAATAATTCAAATGCGGGCGTTACTGCTAGCATTATAAACGATGGTTCAGAAACTAACCCTTATCGGCTGGTCATAACTAGCAACAAGACTGGGACGGTTGGTACAATTACCCTCAATGTTACCGGCACTTTGCCAACTTTCACTGACCTGCAGTCAGCGCAAGATGCTAGTCTAACACTTGGTGATGGCGCTGGTTCGGAGATTACCGTTTATAAAAGTAGCAATACCATCACAGATCTCATTCCAGGTGTGACCCTTAACTTGCAAAAGGCCGACCCAACAAAGGTTATCACAGTTACAATAGAAAACAATACAAACGCTGTGAAACAATCCATTAAGGACTTTGTTGACCAATACAATAACCTGATGGATTATATCAATCAGCAATTTAAATACAATACTGAGACCAATTCTGGTGGGGCACTCTTCTCGGATTCATCTTTGCAATTAATCCAGTCGGACCTTGCAACAAGAGTAGGTAAACCTATTGAAGGATTGAGCCAATCTGTAAAACTACTATCGCAGATTGGAATAACATCCACAACCAGCGATAATAAGCTTTTGATTGATGAGACTAAATTAGATGAAGCCCTAAAAAACAATATAGACACCATCAAGCGCCTTTTTGCCGCCGTTGGGGATACAACTAATGGAGCTATATCATACGTCTCATCCACCGAAAGGACAAAAATATCAGGCACCAACGGATATGAAATTGTCGTCACAGCTGTGGCAACGCAATCACGGATAACCGCAGGCGTTGCTCAAACCGGCGTCCTCACACAAGATGAAGAAATCACCATTAACAATACCACCATAAAGCTCACAACCGGCATGAGTGCTGAACAAGTAGTCGCAAAAATAAACGAGTACTCCTCCCAAACTGGCGTCATTGCGTCAAGGACTGACATCAACGGCCAAGGGACAGGAGATTACCTAACACTCACCAGGATTGGATATGGCAACCTTTCGATTCGTGCCATTTCCAACCTCTCTAATACCCAGCCGGGGCAAATAACATCTGGCTTGGGTAATGTATTGGTCACCCAGGATGACTACGATGGCGAGGCAGGAACTGGAACAGGGGCTGCTGGTACAGATGTTGCGGGCACAATCAACGGCGAACCAGCGACTGGAAATGGTCAATATCTAACTGGCAACGTAGGCAACGAAAACACCGAAGGATTAAAGATTAAAATCACCGCGACTACCCCTGGAAACTATGGGGTTATCTACTTTACAAAAGGAGTCGGAGCAATTTTGTCCGACTACCTAAGCTTCATTACATCGGCAGATACTGGAGCAATAGACGCTGCTCAAGACACAATTAATTCTCAGATAAAAGACATAAACGATTACATCGCTGAATTAGAAAAGAGAATAGCAGCAAAAGAAGAGCAACTCGTGGCTAAATTCACGGCTATGGAGAACGCTCTCAGCAAACTGCAATCGCAGGGGCAATTTCTTGCAGGCCAGCTAGCACAAATAGCAAACGGCTGGAAATAAACTTAATAGGAGCAAAGAGGCAGGATGCCATGTCAGTAAACAGTCCATACTCGCAATATGTAGAAAACCAATTCAAAACCGCATCCCCCGGCAAACTACTCCTCATGGCGTACGATGCGGCCATCAGATTTGCCAAAACGGCAGCTGAAAAGATGAAAGAAGGTAGGCTGGACCAGCAAAGCGAGAATATACGCAAAGTGCAAAATATCGTTCTAGAACTTATGTCAAGCCTTGATATGAATGTTGACCGCCAGCTTGCCGAAAACCTTTATAGCCTATATTCCTATATATTCGACCGTCTGACGCATGCCAACATAAAAGACGACCAACGGGCTTTGGAAGAAGTAATCCAAATTCTTTCTGAACTTAGGCAAACTTGGGCAGAAGCCGAATTGCTTGCACGCTCCGGCCAGCCTAAACTAGAGGCAAAGGCAGCATGACCACCGACGCTATTCAAGAAGCAATTCAAATTGGGATTAGGTTCGACCGGTATTTGCAACGAGCGTGCGATTTGTCCTTGCAACTCATGGGGAAAATTGGCAATTCGGATATCGGCTCTGTTGCAAGCATACTTGAAGAAAGAGCCCGGGTATGTGAAGAAATCAAGCGGTGTTCAAATCAACTCCAATCAATCGCCAAACGACTGCCACCTCGGAGCCAAGACGGCATCACCAAGCATCCCAATTTGGAGCAAATAATAGAGCAGGTATCCAATGGTCTAAAATCGCTGATGGAGAAGCAAACTGCCTGTGAAGATGCTTTACATGCGCTGCTTGGCGAATATAGAAGAAACCTCGCAAGGTTAAGACAACACCACAGTCTCATTAAAACATACGAAAAGCAACCCCAAATGCAAAGTTCGCGCTTTCTAGATAATATGCTTTAGGCAAATATTGCTCATTTTCTAGCGATTACCGAGAGCCGTTTGTCGAACTCTGCGATTAATTCAGCAAGAACTTCCCTTCGTTGCTCAACTTCTGCAATCATTCGTTCGGTTTCTGACCTCAATTGCTCTATCAAGAAGACAGTGGACTCTTCGAGCGCTCGCAGGTTATCTGTTATAAGTGCTTCACGTTGACGCTGGATAGCAACTGTTCGCATAATTGCAGCTGCAAGAACGCACCCAGAACACAGAATTATGGCAGCAACCAAACAAAATGTGAACCAACCTTCGCTCATATATTTCTATACCCTCACATCAAGAACATGGTGTTCAATCTCTGTTTCGGACACATTGGATTGTTCGGACTCTTGCTCTACTGCAAACTGGTTTCTTGTATGTTCTTCGTTTTTCTTGCCTCTCTTGAGTTCCTTTGACAATTTTGGACGTGATACTTGTCCGTCGACTTGAGAAGCGGCGTGGGCTGCAAATGGATCATGAACCTGCCCCTGTAAACGTTCCCTGACCGGTTCCCCACGCTTTAATTCAACCTGTTGAGCCGCCAGGTTTGAAGTATCTGACGCACGAACATCCACCTTAAACACCTCCACGTTATGCCGCGGCAACAAGCAAATCAGCATGTCTTGCCAATTTCCCTTGTAGCCTTACAACCGCTTTGGAATGCAATTGGCAGACTCTTGATTCAGTAACGCCTAGGACTTTTGCAATCTCTTTTAGCGTCAACCCATCATTATAGTATAAGCTAATCACAAGCTTTTCTTTCTCGGGAAGGTCGGTAATTGCCTTAGCAAGCAGCTGGCTTCGTTCATTCAACTCGGCAGCCAAAATGGGATCGTCCGAGGGATCGTTTAAGGAATAGATACCATTCTCGCCAAAATTTTCTTCTCTAAAAGATAAGAGCTCTTCAAACGAGAGAAGCGCCGACTGAGCTATATCCGCAAGCCGTTCATTCAAAGCATCAACAGTTATTCCAAGTGATGAAGCTACCTCTTGATCAGTTGCTGGACGGCCAAGTTCCGCTTCTAAGCGTGCGAACGTTTGTCTAAGCTCTTGCTCTAGTGAACGAATGGTTCTAGGCATCCAATCAAGACTTTTAATCGCATCAAGTACGGCCCCTCTAATTCGGGTTACGGCATAGGTTTCGAATTTGACATCTCTAGAGGGGTCGAATTTCTCTACAGCATCGATAAGCCCTACGACGGCATGCCCAAGCAAGTCGTCGTAATCCATAACCGCACTGGGCCGAATGGTCAAACGGTCAACAACATACTTTGCCAGATACGCATAGTTTAAAATCAATTGCTCTCGCGCATCTAAATCCCTACCCTGTTTGTATCGTTTCCACAGAAGGTCTGTCTTTGGCAAGTTCGCAAACCTCCGCAAAGTCTATCTAGGTATTATCCCTGTTTATTTCGTTGGTGTTTTCAGAACAGGCTACTGCGTTAAAAAGCTTGCTTAATACACCTAGAATAATTTTGAGCGCTACAAAAGCCAGCACACCCTTAACTGCGGTGACAAGAATGGGCTCACCTCGTATCAGCAACACCCCTATGACTATCATGAAACCTGCAAGCGATATCAGCAGGCACACTAACTGATAAAATCCATCCATAGTTCTTCAGTCCTATGCTGCCTTATCATCCAGCTGGTTATCTTCCGTCCGTGCGCCAGAAAGAAAATCAGCAAGCAAGGTCCTTGATTCTGAATCAATCTTGGTAAATTTTATACCTATTTGCTGTTCCTGAGCTGAAGTTTCTTTTCCATTCCCTACCCAGACAACTTCACCGGTTGCTCCGATAATTGTCGAGTTGGAAAGAACAATCCAAATGTCGAGGATATCACCTGTGTTGAAACTCTCACCTGACAAAGCCACCAACCGCAAGCCACCCGTGCTCATATCCAGAGTGTATCCTCTCTCAAATGAATGTTTGTTTGAGCGTCTGTAGGAAACTTCCACGCGTTGCCTTATACGAACGAAACTCCGGCGCGAATCAAGCATCTCTGCTTGCTTTTTGAAGACATAACGGACAATTCGGTCGCGCTCCGCCGAATTTATTTCTGTAAACTTAATGCCAATTGTCTGATCGCTGAGTATTGAAAAATAGCCCTGTGCTGCACGGACAACCTGTCCAACTGCACTGATAGGTTCCTCCCCGGGCAAAAAGAGCTCTATCTCCAAGAGATCTCCAACCTCTAGTCCACAATGCCTTACAGTCAATTGGACCCCGCCGCCGCTCAAGTCGTTTGTTATTCCGTTGAACCAAGGCCCGCCACTCTTAGGACCTGAGAGTAGCCTATAACGTATAGGAAGTTTCTGCGGCACCCTAACATACTCTCTGCGTTGAACTGTGCCTATCGCCTTGAAATTCGACAAGACAACAAGCGGGATTCGGTCTGTTTCCATGCGAACAACGACGGCAGAGAATTGCTGCAGTCCATGAGCTGCAAACAAGCTAACCGTGACCTCACGTCCTATCGACAGCATCCTTACTCGGTTCTGCTCTACAGGGGCGCCAACAAACAATTCCTGCCCTCGAATATCTTCAACACGACTTAGATATGCGCGGCCATAGACTTTCAATTGAATTCTGTCGTTGACCCTCACGAGGGAAAAGATGTTCACTCTGTCTTCAGTTTTCTTGCGCCAAAACACTTGCTACCTCACTTTACTGCATAAGAACTTTCATTTGCCAGGCTCACCATTCCCTGTGTTTCAAGCTTGGTACCTGGACTTAGCTCATTGAACGACAAAACAGCTAGCGTTGGAGCCATTCGTTCAATAAGCCGCCTAAAGTGAATCCTCACCCTAGGCGAGCAGAGTATGACAGGTTGATATCCTAATGCTGCCATTCGCTCTGCTTGGTTCCGAGTCTCCTCAAGAATTCGCTGAGCAATTCGGGGCTCCAGAACCAATTGGTAACCCGTATCCGTCTGCCGAATACCTTCTGCAAGTATCTGTTCGACAGCCGGGTCAAGGGTAATTACATGAATATAGCCTTCTGGTGACTGATATTGTTTGCTAATTTGCCTGCATAGAGCCTGGCGCACATACTCAGTCAACAAGTCGGTATCTTTTGTAAGCCGTGCGCCATCGGCTAGCGCTTCTAAAATGACACCCAGATCTCGGATTGAAACCCGCTCTGATAGCAAGTTTTGGAGGACCTTCTGGATGTCACCGATGCCAAGAAGATTTGGAACAAGTTCTTCAACTACTGCAGGTGACTTCTCCTTAACAGTATCTATTAGCGTCTGCGTGTCTTGTCGCGTTAAAATTTCTGCTGCATGTTTCTTAATAAGTTCACTTAGGTGTGTAATCATAACGGTTAGTGGATCAACAACCGTATAGCCGGCCATCTCAGCTTCTGTCTGTTGGAGTTCAGAGATCCAAATCGCCGGAAGTCCGAAGGCAGGTTCAACAGTTTCTATACCTTGGAGCTCAGCAGTCGCCGTCCCTGGGTTCATAGCTAACAACTGGCCCGAATATACTTCGCCTGTGCCAATCTCGATACCGCGAAGCTTAACTGAGTAAGCGTTCGGTTTAAGCTGCATATTATCTCTAACTCTAATTGCAGGAACAAGAAGACCAAGTTCGAGCGCTGCCTGCCTTCGTACTGCAGTAATTCTATCTAGGAGGTCGCCACCTTGCTTTGGATCAGCTAGCGGTATTAGACCATATCCTAGCTCAACCTCAATAGGATCAACCGCAAGCAAATCGGTCATGGATTCAGGAGGCTTGGGAGTTTTGATTTCCTTCTGCTCCTCAGTACGAGGTTGCGCTTGCCCCTTGATTAAGAATGCCAGCCCAATTCCAAATAGACCAGCAAGAATAAATGGCATTTTTGGAAGTCCGGGAATTAATGCGAGTATTGCGCATATTCCCGATGTAATCCAAACTGCTTTTGGCTGGCCAAGCATTTGCGAAGTTAATTCGCTACCCAAATTGCTTTCTGATGATACCTTTGTAACCATTAAGCCCGTCGCAGTCGACACTAGCAAAGAAGGTATTTGCGTAACAAGACCCACACCAATTGTCAACAGCGTATAGTTTTGGAGAGCGGTTATAAAGTTCATATGCCGTTGAAGTACGCCAATCATGATTCCGCCAAGGATGTTGATTATAATCATGACAACCGCGGCAAGAGCATCGCCGCGAACAAACTTGCTTGCACCATCCATGGCACCATAAAAGTCAGCCTCTCGTGCTACCGCTTTTCGGCGGGCTTGAGCTTCCTCTTCATCAATAATGCCTGCATTGAGGTCCGCATCAATAGCCATTTGCTTCCCTGGCATTGCATCTAGCGTAAACCTTGCGGCAACCTCAGCAACTCGACCTGTGCCGTTGGTTATGACTATGAATTGGATAATTACAAGAATAATAAAAATTACGACACCGACAACGTAGTTACCGCCGACAACAACCGTACCAAATGCCGAAATGAGTGCTCCAGCAGAACCGCTAAGGAGTACTAGTCTTGTTGCTGAAATGTTAAGGGCAAGTCGGAAAAGCGTAGTAACCAAAAGCATAGACGGAAAAGAAGCAAACTCAAGCGGCTGTGGGGTATAGATTGTTGCCAGCAAAACGGTCATCGCCATTGCAATATTTAGTGTTAGGAGGACGTCGAGCAACCACGCAGGAATTGGCATTATCAACATCCCCACGACGATGACAGCAGTAAAAGCAACGAGATAATCGCTATATTTGGTTATTGTTTGAAGCCCTAATGGCTTCCGAGGTGCTATAACTGTTGCCATAATTAGTCCTTTTTGCCCTCATCTTATCATTCTAAATTGCGCTATTGTTTTGGAAAACGCAAATATATTAGGCAGCCGCGTGCCTGTTACCAGTTCTCTCGCTCATTCTATATACATAAGCTAGAATCTCAGCAACTGCTTGATACAAGCTTTCAGGTATCTGCTGACCAACTTCGACAGTCTTATATAGCAACCTTGCGACCGGCGGGTTTTCAATTATTGGAACGCAATGTGCTTCGGCGATAGCCTTGATCTTCTCAGCAATGAGCCGCTGGCCTTTGGCAACAACGGTTGGCGCAGCCATCTCATCCGAGTCGTATCTTAGTGCCACTGCCAGGTGAACTGGGTTGGTAATCACTACATCTGCCCTCGCAACATCAAGGAACATTCTTCCACGAGCTATCTCCCTTTGGCGCTGTCTAATCCTTGCTTTTATGTAAGGGTCTCCTTCCGAACGCCGGTACTCATCCTTAACCTCTTGTTTGGTCATCTTCATGCTTTGTTCGAATTGAAAGCGCTGATAGATAAAATCGAAAATTGCTATAGCCACCATAACAATCCATGCTCGTAAAACAAGCTGCCAGCAGAGGCTCCCTACAAGAAGAAAACCGCTGACAGGAGGCATAGCCGCCAAATTTACAAGCAAGGGATATTGGTTTTTTAAAAAAGCATAAACCACCCAAGCAACAATGCTTACTTTAGCCACTAGCTTTATGATTTCTACACCGCAGCGCCATGAAAACAACCTTGCAATCCCCTGCACCAGATTGAGCCTATTCAAATCGGGATTTAGCACCTTTGGTGTAACTTTTAAGCCGACTTGCATAACATTAGACGCTATGCCTACTGCACCTAACCCAATCGCCAAAGGAAGACAGATAAGCGCTCCGCGAACTCCATATGACGCTAAGTATGTTCCAACATTGCCCATCGTTACTTCGCTAGAATGCAAATGAGAAAATGCATCCGTGGCAATTGCCATCAATCCTCTTAGCATATATGGCCCGGCAACTTTGAGGAGGAGAATCCCAGCAAGCAGGACAACAACAGAATTGACGTCCATGCTTTTGGCAACTTTGCCCTCCTGCCTTGCTTCCTCCCGCCTTCGCGGGGTTGCAGGTTCGGTCCTGTCTTGTGAAGCCATTCCTAAATTCTCCTAGCTGTGCCTATTGACCAACAAACAGGCGGAGAATACTCCCCGTCTGACTGTATATATCACCAAATAATCCCTGAGCAGAAGCCATTATGACCGGCAAAGCAACAAGAATGCCAACAAGGCCAACCCCAATCTTCAAGGGGAAACCCACTATGAGCACATTCATCTGGGGAACAGCCCGAGCAATTAGCGCCAATGATATATCAGCAAGAAAAACAGCGCTAAGGACTGGCATGGCAATACGAATCGCAACCATAAATAAATGGACAAACAAATCCATAACTCCGTTAGCTACAGCCGAATTTATGACTAATTGGCCAATTGGAACCAGACTAAAGCTGTCTGCAAGGCCTTGAATCATCACATGGTGGGCGTTAGTCACAAAAAACAAAAGGCCTGCAATCAAATAATGAAGTCTTGCTACCACGGCAGTATGCGTTCCATTAACAGGGTCAACCATGCTTGCAAAGCTAAATCCTGACTGCATATCTACAAATTCACCTGCTATTTGAACAGTCGTTAGAACCAACGTAGCTACGAATCCGATTACTAATCCAACTAATGTCTCTTTCCCAATAAGCAACGCCATTTGAAGGGCATCGGATGCTAGCACTCCGTTAAGCCGGTAGAGAGGCACAAACACAATTGCAAGTCCCACCGCCATTGCGATACGTATCTGTAAAGGCACCTGATTTGAGCCAAACAGCGGCGTTATGGCAAATATCCCCGCCGTGCGCGACAGAATCAATATAAACGCTTCAAGCCTCTCAATGCTAAACGATGCTAGGTCCATCTATCTCACCATTGTTGGTATGCTTTGAAACAAAACAGTAGTGAAATCCACAACCTGCCGCACCATCCACGGTCCACAAGCAGTCAAGGCAGCAGCAACTGCCAGAATTTTTGGTATAAACGTTATTGTCATTTCATGAATTTGTGTGGCTGCCTGGAAAATGCTTACTACCAAGCCCACTACCAATCCAGCACCTAAGATTGGCGCAGATATGGCAACCGCCAAAGTTAATGCATGCTGTGCAATACTCAGAACGTTTGAATCAGTCATAGTCTACACCTCAATGAAAGCTCATTGTGAGCGATTGAGCGATTAAGTGCCAACCATCTACAAGCACAAAAAGCAAAATTTTAAAAGGAAGTGAGATTACCACGGGCGGAAGCATCATCATGCCCATAGACATCAGGGTTACTGCAATAACCATGTCTATGACCAAGAATGGGATGAAGATCATAAATCCAATGCTGAAAGCCTTATATAGTTCGCTAATTAAGAATGCAGGAATAAGCACATACATTGGCACATCAGATTCACTATTCGGCTGCTCAATACGCGCAAGATTTACAAAAAGTGCGATATCTTTCTCTCTTACCTGAGCGAACATGAAATCCCTTATTGGCGAGGACGCGCGGTCAAGTGCCTCATCGAAGCTTATTTCCCTATGCAGGTACGGCTGAAGTGCCACGTCGTTTATATTGATAAATATTGGAGCCATAGTAAAAAAGGTAAGGAAAAGCGCTAATCCAATCAGTACTGAGTTTGGCGGCACCTGGGCAGTACCAAGCGCACTCCTAGTAAACGAGAGAACGATTACAATTCTTGTAAACGACGTCAGCATGATTAACATTGCCGGCGCAAGCGACAGAACCGTAAGGATTAGAAGGATTTGCAGGCTCACAGAAACATCCTGGGGACTGTTTGCCGCTTCGATGCCAATATTTAGCTTTGGAATTACGGGCTCTGCCGCTGCGATACCGAAAAAGCCAAACAGCGCATACCCTGCCGTCAAAATTTTAGCCTTCATCATTCACACCTCTACCTGATGCTTTGGCAAAGATATGACTACGCTCGCGCAGATATGAAGTGCAGTCCCGCAGGAGGCCAGCAATTCGCCCAGCAGGACCGTTTTGCGCTTCTTCCTTCGAGTATTTCTCAAGATACTCCACAAAAAGACCGCTGGGTTGAGACATTCCTTCTTCAGATACGTCCCCCAGATCACATAGAAGACTCACTTGGCCTCCACCGCACCCGATTAAAAGGCTTTTCCCTCTTACATTAACAATGTGAAGGGTACTGTTTGCTGAAAGTTTAGCTGATGCAACCATCTTTAAATCATGGTTATTAGGCAACAAGTCTCTTCGCGATGAAACCCATTTCAATAGCAAAATCGTAAAATATGCAAGCCCTAAAACTAGAGAGAGCTTGAGTACCATGGAGAAAACAACAGCAATGGTAGAAGTTTCCTTCTTGGCAGGCTCTCGACTAGTTCTTTGGTAATTTGAAAGGAGTGCTATCTTATCTGGGCGCTTCTTTTCAATAACATACGGTGAAGGCTCTGGCTTTTTCGAAGTTTGCGAGTCATTGATTTGCACTGCCACTCTTGCTGGGTACGTTTGCGCGCGCCGGACAGACTTGCTTCGCCTGCTTTCTTCTTTTGCTTTTCTAGGTTCGGTTACCTCGCTGACAGAAACTGCTGGTGTAGTTTTCTTATCTTCTGGAATTATTGGGATGATTTCCGGCGTTTCCTGAGACGATTTATCCAATGAATCCAAGTTATCTGTGGTCGCGCTATCTGCCTGGGTATCAATTGCTGTTGTCAATGCCGCCCCACTATCATTTATTCCTTGGCTTTCTGCCGCACCTGCAGAAAGCACACATCCACAAAAACACACAATCATCAGTACATATAACAGGCACTTCACAACAAGCAGAGTTTTCATCTCAACACCTCTACGCAGCCTTGAGCAATCGCTCCGAGCAACTTGCAATTTCCGTTACTCGAACACCAAAGTTTTCATCAACGACAACAACCTCGCCCCTTGCAATCAGCTTGCCGTTTACCATGATATCGACCGGCTCTCCCGCTAACTTGTCAAGTTCGATTACCGAACCTGGGCCAAGCTGAAGAACATCACGCACAGGGATGCTAGTTCGCCCAAGCTCCACGCTTAAATCTAAACTGACATCAAGTATAAGGTCTATTGAACTCTGATCGCCTACACTCGCAGTCGGCGAAATTTGGCCAAAACGTACCGACCTTACCGAACTACCCGAAGAGGTTTCCTCCTCAGCATTTCCTTCTACTACGGATAACTCAACCTTCGGTGATTCAATTGATTTATTAGCATGAATTACCTCTTCCATAGCTGGCTGTTCAACTTCTTCGCTTTTTTGGGCTCTTTCTTCTTGCTGGCTCATATTCTTTACCTCTTTTGTTTGTTGTGATTATGATTCTGAAATAGCACATTTCTCCGTGCCTTGCTCAATCTTATCAATAACCTGAACTGATATACGCTTGCCGACAAGACCAGGCCTCGCAAGGAACCTTACCTCATCCCCGATTCGAACTAAGAGCGGATCATTTACCTTGCTATCAAGCCTTACTACATCTCCTACTTCCATATTTAATACATCCTGAACACTGACTTGTGCCCGACCCAATTGAACAGATGCGGATATGGGAATATCATTAAGCAAAATAGCTAGGGTTTGCGCAGGAGTTGACTTATCCGACGTTTCGCTCTTTAACCACCTCTGTGGGTCTAATAACTTAAGCACAGGGTCAAGAGAGCTAACTGGCAAGACAATTTTAATTTGATGTTCACCCAAAGCGGAATTCAACGCCATACCCACAACCAACACTAATTCCTGTGGTTCAATTTCAATATCTTCCACCGACGAGAAAGATTCTGAAATGACGGCTTCCACGCTAGTTACAGGCTTCCAAGCATCAATAAAACCTGGCATTAGACTGCTAAGAAAACGTCCAGTAATTCGCCGTTCAATTTCAGTTAGTCCCCTGACTTGCTGTAGCATTTCACCCTTGCCGCCCGCTAGTCGGTCGATCAACCTCAATGCAAACTCTGGAGAGATGTCGACAATCGCATATCCG
Source organism: Armatimonadota bacterium (assembly GCA_029907255.1). Taxonomy (NCBI): domain Bacteria; kingdom Bacillati; phylum Armatimonadota; species Armatimonadota bacterium. The sequence goes on along the minus strand of JARYMF010000007.1, from coordinate 54,571 downwards.
CGGAGCGGCGGCATTACAATAGTGAAGAAAACAGTGTTTTCTGGTACAGACTCTGCATATTTACTGAACGGCATCTGCTCAAAGAACAATAGGCTTGCTTGGGTCTCTGTTCTAAGCTTTGTCGAAATAGTTGCTGTCCATGGGCGCTCTAAACCTGAGAACACGAGCCTAAGAGCTCGAAGGTTTGACTTTGAAAGCTTATCAGGGTGCACAAAGTCATATGGTCGCACCTCCGGCGTTCCAACAGCACCTTCGCTTGACTTGCTCATAGCCCCTGAGCAGATATCCGTCTCTTTTTTCACAAACCGTTTCTTCATAATTCTTTCCTGCTAAATGGCAGGCCAACTAACCAAATCGTTAGCTATTGCATCGCAAAAGAAGTAAAGTAAATGTTTACTACTTCAATATCTTTTAATCTGGAATTGAGGGCATTCTTGAGTTCTGATTTGAGGCTTTTCTTGCCTGATTCTGTCAGTAACTCTGAAAAATGTTTTCGAGACAACACGGATATGATGGCATCCCTAGCCTTTGCCTCCTCAGCATTGCCACCCTCCTCGCCTTTGTTGCACTTTCCTTCAACCTCAAGCACCAAGTCGACTTTAAGGTAGCGTGGCTCGTCGGTGTCTGCTAGATTCACTATAAATTCAGGCAATTTCCATTCGGAAAGCTCTACTGGTTTCGCTTGAGCTGCCTTACCACTTGGTTTTTTAATTATTTTAGTGAACGTGAACGCCCCTGCTCCTAGAACCAATGCCAGCACCACCGCGATTATTATTGCTATCTGCAACCTTCCCGATTTCTCGTTTACGATGCTCATTGGACTCCTCCCTTGGCTGTTCCCATTCGGAATTTAGCACTACTATATCCACACGCCTATTTAGCGCGCGGTTTGCCTCACAATTATTGGGCGCAATAGGCTTAGTATCAGCATAACCAGCCGCCGAAAGCCTGTCTGCCGGAAAACCAAGCACTTCGATTAGGTATCGAACAACAGTCGTAGCACGTGCCGTAGAAAGCTCCCAATTTGATGGATATTTTGCTGATGAGACAGGCAAGTTACAGGCATGCCCTTCGACACGAATTGAGTTTGGTATGTCTTTAAGGACATCAGCGACAACCCCAATTATTTCCTTTGCCTTGGGTGACAACTCTGCACTTCCCTTGGCAAACATAATCTCATCGGTAGCTAAGCTAACAATGAGCCCTCTCTCATCTGCGCGCAATCTAACTGACTTGCCTAAGTCTTCTTCTTGCACAAACCGTTGGATTTTCTTTACTACTTTCCAAGGCACGCCCACACTTTCTCCTATTATTGGGCTTGGCTTCACGCTAAATTGTCCGCTTGTCCCAAGAATAGACTTGCCTTGTCCTTCCACAAACCCACCGAAACCACTTCTAATTGAGATAGCTACCTGGCGAAACTTATTCAAATTCAAAATTGACATCGAATAGAGCATAATAAAGAAAGCCATTAACAACGTAATCATATCTGCATAGGTAAGCAACCAACGGAGAGTGCCGCCTCCGTCATGGCCGCCCCCGCCACTTTCTCCTCCAGATGATTTACGACGACGCTCCATCTTACTCCTGACTTGCTGCATGTGTGGTCACGTTCTGCCTGAGCTTAGGTGGGAGGTAAGCCATCATTTTTGCTTCTACCATTCTCGGATTATCGCCCGCTTGAATTGACAAAATGCCTTCAATCATCATCTCATAAGTAGTAACCTCTTCGGCCGTCCGCACCTTAAGCTTCGAACCAATAGGAAGAAAGATTAAATTTGCAAATGAAACACCATATAAAGTTGCAATGAATGCAGCAGCGATTGCGGGTCCCATTCTTCCTGGCTCGTCTAAACTGGCGAGCATGTGAATAAGACCCATGACCGTACCAATAATGCCAAGGGTAGGTGAAAATCCACCCATAGTGGAGAAAATGCTCTCACCAACCTTGTGCCGCTCCTCAAGTGAAGCTATTTCGGTCTCTAGAATTTCCCGAACCATCTCCGATGGCGTGCCATCAACTACAAGCTGAATGCCCATTTGCAAAAACTTGTTATCAAGGTTCATGGCTTCTTGCTCGAGAACAAGTATGCCTTCACGGCGCGCCAAACGGGCAAATTCAACCATGGTATTGATAATCTCCCGCATGTCAGTCTCTTTGCTGAAAAATGCGTTGCGAATAACACCTGGCAAACTTAGAATATGCTTCATCGAAAACGAGATTGTAGTTGCACCCGCTGTACCCAAGGCAACTAAAACAAACGCAGAAGGGTTGATAAGGTCTGTAACCTTACCACCCTCCATTATCAATGCGGTTAGTATTGCTCCCCATGCGAGAATTAAACCAACTACGGTAGCAATATCCATTATTCATCTGCCCTCTATTTAGTCCTCATCAACGCACGAAGATTTGGCAACCTTTAATCCCTTAATGGTAATGCCAATCTGCTTTCGAAAATTTATAATTTTTTCAACAACTTCAGACACGGATTCTTTAACGATAAGTTTTTTTCCGTTCGAAAGCGAGATTACCGTATCCGGCGTTGCTTCTATGAACTCTATAAGATCAGAGTTCAATATTATTTCCGTGCCGTTTATTAGCTTCACAGCAATCATTTACAACACCTTACTTTCTCAAGGCTAATCGCTGGGGTGGAATTTTGAATTCCACCCCTTACCGATTATGCCCGGCGAAAGGCAAATACCACAGTGCTATCGCTTAAGCTGCACCAGTTCCTGAAGTATTTCATCTGCGGTTGTAATTATTCTTGAGTTTGCTTGGAAACCTCTTTGCGCAACTATCATATTGGCAAACTCAGTTGGCAAATCCACATTAGATGACTCCAGGAAACCGGCAGTGATATTCCCTAGGCTACCAACCGATGCTTGGCCAATCTGTGGTAGTCCAGAATTGCTGGTCTCAACCAACAGGTTTCCGCCAACGCGGCTTAGACCCGATGGGTTACTAAACTGGGCAAGGGCAATCTGTCCGAGAGGACTACACATACCATTTGTGAAAAACCCTGATATGACGCCGTCCTTGCCAATTGTAAAACTATCCAAACCACCAAGTGGCAAGCCGTTTTGCGACGTCGGGCAAATGGTAGTCTCTCCTGCCAATTGAGTAATGCCCCTAAAATCAAGCGTAGCTGAAATTGGGCTGCTCGCTCCATTTGGAAATGCCAATGCTAGCGAGATCTCACCTGTTGCTGTTGTGCAGTTACCGGATGAATCAAAGACTATCGTTCCGCTTCCGACAGACGAACCCGGCTCAGCATCAGGACTTCCAGCCTCCCATGTCCATTCACCGTCATTTGCAGTTTTTGTGAAAAGTACCGTAAGCGTATGAGGCGCACCCAGCGAGTCGTATATCTCAACGCTTATGGTAAAGCTTTGTCCAGCCTCAGAACCTGCGTCTAAGTTTCCTCCGTAAGTTATGGAGGTTGTCTGTCGTGAAATCACTAGCTGACCTACAGGAAGGCGTATCGCTGATTCAAACGTTACCGGGGAGGTTGTGTTTATTTCCCCTGTATTTGGATCAGCCGCCCAGCCTAGAACCTTCATGCCCGAACCAGATGATACGAGATAGCCTTCAGAGTCAAGCTGGAAAGACCCATCTCTGGTATAGTATTTGCTTTGGCCGTCGGTAAGAACGAAGAAACCGCTACCCTCAATTGCCACATCGGTAGCTTTCCCAGTAGCAATGAGAGAACCCTGGGAATAGAGAGTATCAATACTGCCTATACTCGTTCCCAACCCTATCTGGACGGGGTCTGTTCCACCCAATCCGCCAGATTTTGGTGCGGTTGCCCCTCTTAAAGTTTGGCTAAGCATTTCTCTAAAGTTCACCCTGCTGGCTTTAAAGCCAACCGTATTGATATTAGCAACGTTGTTGCTAATTACGTCCATTTGTGTCTTGTGAGCTCGTAAGCCCGAGACACCATTGTACATTGCTTGAATCATGCTCTAATTGACCTCCTGAAGAAACTCGATAAATGAGCTTGACTTTGTGTGCCGCTCGCCTATCAAGCGGCACGGGGTCTCCTCAGTAGAGGTCCGACCCCAAATATATTTTGTGAACGTAAGTTTTTCTGGTTCTAACCTCACCTCCTTAAGCGATTACCACGCTGTCTATGTTCGTGAAGATTCCCTCTTTGTTGCGAGCCTCATCAATTGCTGTAATGACGACGCGATTTTTGACACTCACAATAAGAGCCAGATTATCAAGCATTATTAGCGACTGATTTGCGCCCTTTTCACTGGCGCGCTGAACAGCCCCATCAATGCGCCGAATATCCGACTCCGACAAAGCAACGTTTGAGGAGTTGAGCCTTTTTTGGGCATGCGAGGAAATCTTCAACCCTTCCAGACGCTCACTTTCTTTAGCCAATGCCGAAGCAAAACCACCATGATTTGCTTTACCATGTCGAATCGGCACAGGTCTCTCTATATTTGAGCGTTCTATTTGTATTCCTGGAGTGATTTTACTCATTACCTCTCACCGCCACACTCACATTCACCTCGCCAGCTCCCGTCTCTAGCGGTATACTCAAAGCAGGCGATTCAGACATGAACTCCACATTCAGCCCATGGAAAATGGTAGGGCTGCTGAGTCCACAGCGATAGCCGTATTTCGCTAGCGTCCTGCTAGCTACCTCAACAAACATCATTCCAAGCTGGGTTAAGCCTGCGCCCATCACCCTGCCAACGCCCTGGCACTGCTTTCCGGTTATGCGGCTTACAAGCTGCCGAGCCGTCAAACCCGCCATGCTATGAACCACAATGCCGCAAAGGGTTCCTTCAACTCTTGTGGCTATGTTGATGCTAGCAGCACCAAAAGGGTTTCCAAGCAGGCACAAATCACCAGGCTTGACTAATGTGCCCGAAACATGCTCCAACACGGAACATGCTGCCTCTACAAATGGGTTAACATACTCGACTTTCAAACAATCTCCTCCCGGGTCTTCTGCCGACAGGTATTACGACGCGTCGCCGCCACATTAACAGCAATTTTCGTGCCAGCATCCGCTTCTTCTCGAACGGGCAAAAAGAAGAGTTGCACTTTACGCTTACTTCACCCATATATGAAGGATGTCTTCTTAAGCGGTGGGATGAACATCTTACTACCATTGGAAATCAGCATCCGAAGTTCTACACTTGAGCGGCAACAAAGGTTGGGAATAATTCACATGGGATGGGGAGAAAAAGGACACCCGAGTACATGAGCGTACTCGGGTGTCAGTCCAGCATATTATAACCCTATTGTACTAGGCTTATTGCGCCGAGAGGCAGTTCGCGGTCATTGACTTTGAGAAGTATTGTGCTACCATCAAAACGAATGCTCTTCACGGCGCCGTTTACCTTCTCTCCACTTTCAGGATCGATTCCTTCTACAATATGACCTATGAGCCCGATAGCTTGGAAAGCCGTTTGATTTTGAAGAAAAACTTCCAAGCTTTTGTTCATATTTTGCATTTGCTCTAGGCTTGAAAACTGAGCTAATTGCGCAATGAACTCTTTGTCTTCCATAGGTCTAAGCGGATCCTGATATCTCAATTGAGTGATAAGCAGCTTCAAGAAGGCATCGCGGTCGAGCGGCTTTTCCACAGCCGCTTTCATATTTGAGTTACTCGCCCCGTTAATTTCAGTTAAAGGGGTTATCATTCGCAATTCCTCCTACGCTAGATAGTCGAATCTACCAACGGAAACTGCGCGCATTCCATCTTGAATAGTCTCAATATCGGATTCCCTAGAAATTGCCGCATGATTTCCGCTGGTTTGAGCACTATAATTTCGAGCATTTCCATGCTCACCAAGCTGCCAATCCCAACCAGGAGTCATATCATCGCCAATTGTGACTGATATTGCATCCACATGGATGCCCGCGTTGGTTAAAGACTCTCTTAGCATCGAGAGGTCCGCCTCAAGCGCCTGTCTGACTGCTTCTGTGCCAACTCTTATATTAGCAGTTACCATGCCCCTTTCTGCTACTACGTTCAGATGCACAACTCCTAGGTTAGGCGGATCCAACCGCAACGTAATGTCAGCTGTAGAATCGGAGACATGCATCCTTGCAGCACGGACAATCTGGTGAATGATATGCGCTCTCAGCAATGGCTCTGGCGGCACATGGCCATCCAACCTTTCAAAAGGTCTCACAAGCTGGTCGCCTTGGATATTAACTCCGGTTGGCACTTCTCTCGCCGCCTGACCTACTACACCATCCTTTTGCTTGTCGGTCACTTCCTTGCTAAAGATTGCGGACTCATCTTTTGAATCCTGGAACGCATCCATCATCATTGATTCCGCTACGATGCGGTTTTCCTGCTTACTAGGGCTAATCAAAGCCTGTTCATCTAGGATTTGGGCATCAACTAGCATACCTTTGGGCGCATGTCCCACTACCTTATCTTCCTTGCTTCTTGCTGTACTGCTACCTGGAGTGGCAGACTCAGCGGTGCTTTGTACATTGGAGAAAGCAGCCGCTAATGCCGACTCATGCACAACCAAAGGTTTGACAAGTGGCATGGTACCAGCTTCGGCAAAGACAGTCCTTGCTTGGGATGCATTGTTAGATTGACTGGCCAGGTTTGTCCTTTCTATGGTATCTGAGTGCGTATTCATAAACGCAACCAGTTCCCTAGCCTGTCCCGTTTGAAGAAAAATCGGGACACTCTCCAGCATCGCAGAACCATCGAGTTGCAACGAACGAGTCGCACTGTAGGTCAAAGTTAGTTTAGGCCCCAGCATTTCTAGCAGGGCATCCCGTGAATCCGATTTGGAAGACGATAGCTGTGGGGTCACCTTTCCATCTCTAACCTGAATGCCGTCTGGTAGGTTACTTAACCTACGGACATCCGCAATGCTAGACCAAGACGTGGGCTGAATAGCCGCCAACTCGCCAGCCGCTCTATCCATCGCGATTTCAGTACCGCTAGGAAGCCGTGCGGCATCTGGCGCCAGTTGCGTTGGAGTAGATAGCGAGGCAGTCTTTGAAAGCAAAACAGACACTGGCTTTTCTGATGTCAGGCTAGATGCACCACCCAACATTTTTGGTAGCATCCAATCCTGCTTTGCATCAAAAACCAACGTTTTATCTTCTTCGCTTCCTAATGGAACTGCTTCGCCAACCGCTTCTCTGAAGGACCCCAGCAGGAACTCGATTTGAAGGCTTGCATCCATCGTTTTGGATAGTTGGCCGGCGCTCTCACTTTCACCATTGCCAACGTCGGGCACCTGCTGTCCAGCCCTTTCCTCATCCGTCTCAACCACAGCGTCTGAGCCGCCCATCAAGTGTGCCACAATTAACTCAAATGGCGGTGCAGACTGAACGTCATCTTTCCCGATACTATCTGGCTGTCCCCGAGGCATCGGGGCTCCACTTGGCAAAGCCACTTCGTTAAGTGTACTCGCTATTTCCTTTATGATGCTTTACCTCCCTTCGTTTATTTTTTTGGGCAGTGGTCATTAAGCCAGAACAACCCCTGCCAAAAACTAACTAGCGATAAAAATCAATCCTTCCCAACACAGCCTCAACGTAGTTTCGAGTTTCCGTGTATGGTGGAATTCCACCATACCTTAAAACTGCGCCAGGACCAGCGTTATATGCCGCCAATGCTTTTTCCAATGTTCCAAAACGATCAAGCTGCTGCCTAAGATACCTGGTCCCGCCGTCTATATTCTGCGCTGGATCGCTTGGGTCAACACCGAGAGCACGAGCAGTACCAGGCATAAGCTGCATCAAACCTACTGCCCCAACCCTCGATACCGCTGACTGAGAAAACCCCGATTCCACACTGATAATTGCCTTGATTATTGAGGAATCAATGCCATATTTTTCAGCAGCTTGATTAATTAGCGGCTCTAAATCCTCTGGGCAAACTGGCACATTGGAAATCTTGGCACGCTTGAGGAAACATTCAAACGCACAATGCGACGATTGAGAAAATCTTTCCACTGGGTCCACAAATCGTTTGCGAATTTCTGCTATTCGGGCTTTCACAGCTTCAACGTTTTCAAGATTCATTTTTCCACCCCATGGATCTTTTCGCTGCTCGTCTTCGCATGTATTTATTTCCAGCAACTTCATCCAGGAACTTCTGTTCCTCCCTGAGCGACTCTTGTTTATGCTCGGCCGCTTTATACTCACGCAACTTCTCCAATATTTTTCGATCCTGAGATGCCTTAATAACCTCCGCTGTTTTCGCTTCCTTCTCAATGGCAAGTCTGTGTACCGTAATCTGCTGAGCATCAACTTGCTTTGACAAGTCCTGAAGGTAGTGATAAGCCCTCCGGATGTACTCAGGATCCCCATATGCAAGCTCTCTCTTCATTGCATCATGAAACATATCCCTCGCAGCAGTGATTTCGCTCAGCCGTCCAAGCTCACGGTCATATGCCGCCCTAATTGCTGCCAATTCAGCTAAAAGGATTTCTTCCACATTCTCACGGTAGTTAAGAACCTTCTGGAGATTAAACCGAAAGCTTTTCATAACTTATCACCTAGCGTTTGAAGAAAGCGTTATCATTTTTCGGCTTACGGATAACTCCTTGCTTATGCCTTTTCCTCACTCCTTATAAGGTTTACTAATGCAGATACTGTCTCATCAAACGGAGCATCCTCATATGTGCCCTGTATAAGAAAATTATTCACATCATCTATCTTGCGTTTAGCCTCGTCAATCTTTGGGTTGCTACCATCAACATACGCGCCTATGTTGATTAGGTCCTCAGCCGACCGATAGGTTGCTAGTAAATCTCTTAACTTACCGGCTGCCTCCAAATGCTCCTTTGAGGCTATGTCCGGCATCAGCCTACTAACACTTGCAAGCACATCAATTGCAGGATAGTGGTTTCGATTTGCCAGGTCCCTCGAAAGCACAATGTGACCGTCAAGTATGCTCCTTACAGAATCCGCAACTGGCTCGTTCATATCGTCGCCTTCCACAAGAACTGTATACAAACCTGTGATTGAACCTACGGCTGCGGTCCCAGAACGTTCCAATAGCTTCGGTAGCAAAGCGAAAACCGACGGCGTGTATCCCCTTGTTGTTGGTGGCTCACCAACTGCTAAACCTATCTCACGCTGTGCCCAAGCAACTCTTGTAATCGAATCCATCATAAGCATGACTTCTTTTCCTTTGTCGCGAAAATACTCCGCGATTGTCGTAGCTACCAAAGCACCCTTCAAGCGGACAACTGCATTTTGGTCTGACGTTGCAACGACAACAACCGACCTAGCAAGACCTTCCGGCCCAAGATCCTTTTCAAGGAAATCCCGCACCTCGCGGCCACGCTCGCCTACCAAAGCAATCACGTTCACATCAGCTTCTGTGTTTCGTGCAATCATACCGAGAAGCGTACTTTTCCCCACTCCACTGCCTGCGAATATTCCTATCCTTTGGCCTCTGCCGCAAACCAAAGGACCATCAATCGCTCTTATTCCAAATGCCAAGCGTTCTTGAATCCGCCGGCGTTCAAGAGCAGGCGGCGGCATTCTATTAACAAGAAGCTCGTTCTCTACTGTAATCGGCCCGCCACCGTCAATTGGCCTTCCAAGTCCGTCAAGTACTCTTCCAAGCAGGTCTTCGCCGACCTTAACCTTTAGGGAGGTTCCCCTTGCAATGACGTCGCTTCCGAGAGCAATCCCATCCATGTCACCGAGAGGCATCAAGAGAACAGAATCCTCCTTGAAACCTACGACCTCAGCAAGAACTGGAGGTGCGTTCCTGCTGGCATAGATCTCGCACACCTCACCTAGTCGGGCAGCAGGGCCACGAGATTCGATAACAACGCCAACAACCTGGCTAACCTTGCCGTTTAGTTTCATAGTATTAAGCTTGCTAACAACCCGACTGTATCGGCGAAGGTCGGGGCGTCTAATGGTGCTAGCCATTATGTGCTGCCTCCATAAGTGCTCGCTCTACCTCGGCAAGCTGTGTGGCAATCCGTGCATCTAGTTCTCCGTTAGCCGACTCTATAACGCACCCGCCCTGATCAACTCGACGGTCTTCGATAATTTCCAACTCATGCACCCCATCGAACGAGCAAACGAGCTCATCTTTATGACTGCGAACTAGCTCATAATCATTGGGGTTAACTCTTATCTTGATTTCTCTGCGGTCCCGAAGCTGGTAAAGTGCAGTCTTGACCGTTGAAAGCACGTATTTATTGTTCTCTGCAAGCTCATGACGTATAATTTTCTCTGCAATTTCCACTGCAAGCTTCAGCAATTCGGGCTCAATTTCAGCCCAAAATTCAGCAAGCTGCTTTTCTGCCTCCTTCTCTACCAAAGCCGCCCGCTCAGCTAAAGCCTCCTTTTCAGCATTTAACTCCCTAAGGCCAGCCTGGTAGCCTTCATTGTAAGCCGCAGCGCGGATTGCCTCTGCCTCGCGATTGGCATTCTCCAAAATTTGTGCTGCTTCTTCTTTGGCACTCTCCACAACCGCACGAGCCTGGTCCTGAGGCGAGGAAGTACTTCTTTTCCGTCTCTTCTTTATTTCAGTATCACAAGCAACAATGTATACCGGCTCACTTTGAGCAACTACTTTAGCTTTGATTAGGCTGTTCAACTTTGTCTCCCTCAGTAACCGATTCCTCTGCAGGCATTTCTGACTCTTCATCTTCATCAAGCGTAATTTCGCCGCTAGCCAGCATCCGCCTGACCACCGAGGCAATCCGCTGTTGGGCTTCGTCTATATCCTTTTGCTTGACCTTTTCCATTAATTCAAGGTCTTCCTTCAAACTCTCTACTGCACGTTCAGACATGTTGCGAAATATGACTTCTTTTATTTCATCTTGACAACCCTTTACAGCAAGGCGCAAGTCATCCTGGTCAATTTCCCTCAGCACCAGCTGTACAGACCTGTCGCTGAGCTTAACAATATCCTCAAATAGGAACATCATCTTGCGAACTTGCTGCCACGTAGCTTCATCCCTGGCGTTCATTGCCTCGAGAACGGCTCGCTCAGTTACGCGGTCAACGTTATTTAGAATATCAACAAGGGCAGCTGGGCCAGACAACAACTCTACCTCTTCAACAGCTACGCCTGACTCTTTGGGCCTCAATGCAGCCTCAATTTCTGCTATGACCCCAGGATCTACTTCGCCCATCGTACATATGCGAGTAGCTACCTCCGCTTGATATTCTGGATCAAGCTTTGAGAGTACCCCTGCCGCAGTATTTGGCGGGAGGTTCAGGAGTAGCAAAGAAACAATTTGAGGGTGTTCATTGCCGATTGTTTTTGCCAATTTTTCCGGCTCTATGTCCCAAACTGACTGTAGGGTATTCCCAGAAGTTGACTTACTCGAATGTGTAATAAGTTTGCTTGCTTTTTCTTGGCCCAATGCCTGCTCGAGCACTTGTACCGCAAAATCTTTGCCGCCGGTCAAAGAGGTCTCTGCAACTGCAAGTTCGCGCTGGAATTCTTCTAGCACCATGTCACGGACCTCTTGGTCGACACGCTCAGTTTGAACAATCGCTCTTGTGAGCATCTCGATTTCTTGCTCACTTAAGTGCTTTAGTATCTCCGCGGATGCAGAGGCACCCAGCGACATTAATAGAATAGATGCTTTTTGAAGACCATTTAATGAATCTTGGGTAGTCACAGCACACCAACCTTACGATTTTGAAATCCACGATTTAATAACTTGGGCTACTTCTTCGGGACTCTTTTGCCCAATACTTTGTATTACCACCTCGTTTGGAACCGACTGAGGTGTCATATATTCTTTGCCGGTCATGACCTGAGCTGTCTGAGGCGACGCAGTTGATGGCATCGGTGGTTCGGGAATGCTAACCTTGATTTGACTAACAGTCCGCTTTAAAAAGAAAAGGAATCCAAAGAGAAGGAGTACCCCAAGAATGCTTTTCCCAATTGACAGATAGTTTTGCTTTGCGGCTGCCGCATTCATTTCTTTCTCTAGTTTTGTTGCGGAATCATCAAAGGGTATGCTCTGTACGATTACTCTATCACCTCTCTTAGGATCTGCGCCAACCGCCGCCTCAACAGCGCTTTGAATAGCTGGTATCCTCGATGCATCAACTTTTTGATCAAGCACTACAGCAACCGAAAGTTGGTCCACCGATCCAGCCGCCCTAATCACATGCTCAGTTGTCTTGGAAACCTGATATTTGTTGCTTGTTTGAATGCGGGAATAGCCTGCATTTTGCCCAACGGTCCTCGAAACGGAGGGCCGAACGTTGCCCGTTATTCCGACAACACCGCCCACAGTCCCGGAATTGCCGCCATACGTTTCTTCTTCGTGCTCTTCGCTCAAAAGTATGCCTCTGCCATTTCCCACCGGAATATAAGTTTCACTGCTTGTTTCACGGCGATCAAAGTTCATCCTTGCATTTACCTTTACAACTGCTTTGTTGGGCCCAACAACACGGTCAAGCATGGCCTGAAGGTCCTTCTCAACTTGGCGTTCGTAGTTCCTCTTGAGCTGAGATTGAGAAGCACTAAGTCGAGGGTCAATTCCGGTTTCAGACTCACCAGCTTCTGAGAGCACATTGCCATGGGTATCAATAACGGTCACGTGGTCTGCGTCTAACCCAGAAACTGCAGACGCAACAAGATGCACTATGCCAGCTACCTGCTCAGATTCCAACCTCCCGCCAGGGCGCAGCTTGACTACCACAGACGCCGACGCCTCCTTATTGTCTTTCTTAAAGACGCTTGGCTCCGGGATAGAAATATGAACTCTTGCCTGATCAACCATATCGAGCTGGCTAATTGTTCGACTCAGTTCGCCCTGCAATGCACGCTGGTAATTCAAGCGCTGTGAAAACTCCGTCATCCCAAAGGTTGTCTTGTCAAAGATTTCAAATCCAACATTTCCACCTTGAGGCAAGCCTTGAGTCGCCATAGCCAAACGCATCTCATGAACGCTTCGCTCAGGTACTTTGATAACAGAGCCGCCGCCACTAATTTCATAAGGAATTCCTTTTTCCTGAAGCTTAGAAACAATTGCGCCGGCATCGGTGGATTCCAACCCTGCAAAAAGTACCTCCATTCTTGGCCTTGTAGCTAAAACCGATACAACAATAAGCAAAACTATACTTGTGGAGATAAAAATAACACTTATGAAACGCTGAGTGCCTGTTAGGGCATTCCAAAACTTTCCAACAGCTTGAAACGGACCAAATTTAGCCAATTGCTCCATTAGTTACTTACCTCTTCAGACTTGCATCCTCATAATTTCTTGATAAGCCTCTATAATCTTGTTCCTAACTTGAACAGTGAACTGCAGTGCGGTGCTTGCTTTCTGCATGGCAATCATCGCCTGGTGTATCTCGACAGCGTCACCTACTGCAAGCTTTGTGGCGAGCTGGTCTGCTTCCGTTTGAAGACGATTTACCTCGGAAATCGCGTCTCTTATCGACTGCCCGAAACTCCTATCTTTATTGGTGGTTTCTATTATTGAAACCGGGTTTTTTGAAATTCCACTACCAATTCCTTCTATCCTCATGGCTATCACTTGCCCCCATTATGTTCTTCCGATCTCCAAAGCCTTGCTTATCATAGAACGTGCGGCATTAATTGCCATGATATTCGCCTCATAAGCTCTTGTTGCGCTAATTAGGTCCACCATTTCCTCCACAATATTCACGTTCGGCATGGCGACCATTCCATCAGGCCCAGCATCGGGATGCGAGGGGTCATAAATCATCTTAGGTGGGTCGTCGCTTTCCACAACTGATTCCACCTGCACACCCGCGTTTGAGGGGTCGAATTGACCACTTGAAGCCTTGAAAACAACCTCAAGCCTTTTATATGGTCCACCTTTCTCAGTACGGGTAGTCATTGCGTTTGCAATATTGTTGGCAATAGCATCCAAGCGAACTCGTTGGGCGAAAAGTCCCGATGCGCTTATGTCCATTGAGGAAAAACTACCCACAGCTAACGCCTCCCTTCATTCATCGCCATGCGAATCATGGCTGCTTTGAGGTTCATTAGCTGAACAAGGGCTTCGTATTGCATTGAGTTCTTCGTCATATCAGCCATTTCTTTCTCGATCGAGACGTTATTCCCATTTGGTCTTGCTGGCGAAATGTTATCCTGTATAATTTCAGGCTGGATTTTCTCAATTCGGCTTATTGCTGACTCCTCACTTGTAGCTTCGAGCGCCTCCTTAAGACGGCTTTCGAAAGCCACCTCCGAGCGCGTGAAGCCAGGCGTCTCAACATTTGCGATATTGTTGGCAATGACGCGTTGTCTTAAGCCACAAGCATCCAAGCATTTAGCCAACATTACAGTCGTTAAATCTGAGAAGAAACTGCGTACCATATCTACCTCAACCTGCCTTTATGCGATGGGCAACGTATTTACAGCAATTCGTGTGCCAGGGCAAAGAATTACTGCGCTTCGCTCGTACTGCCCGAGCAGTATATTACAGAGGTTTTCGCTGAAAAGAGGTCTTTAACAATTAATGATGGGATTTGCAAGCAAGAAGAGATGCCTATGCAATGCGATATTCCATGCGCGGTACCCGTAGTTGCTCGCGGTATTTTGCTACAGTTCTGCGAGCAATGGAGATTCCTAGCTCTTTAAGCCGAGCTGCGATTTCGCTGTCGCTAAGCCGCTGAGATGCAAGACTTCGCACAAGCTCCTTAACCGGAAGTGCGGAGTCAAAAAGGAGTTCCATTGAAATAACTTCGCCGGATGGGAGTCGGATTGTCTTATCCTTAATCGCTCGACACACGGTCGACTCATGAACACCTATGCGTGCAGCAAGCTCTTTTCTTGTCATAGGTTTTAATTCCGATGGACCTCGAAGGAAAAAATCAGCTTGCAGCTTAAGAAGCTCATTGGCAATTTTTCGGAGCGTTACTTTTCGAAATTCAAGAGCCTCGATGAGCGCTTGAGCCTTCAGTACGCACTCTCGAACATGAGCGCGGTCAGATTCTGAGTAACCATTTCTCTTGTGGCTCATTTCAGCATATAAGTCAGCATAAAACTGATCTACTGCGATGCGGCCAGTCGTTGGATCTACAATTTGTGCCATTAAACCATCGGCATTCAAACGAACCTCAATATCAGGGCTTGTTCGGCATACGTTGCGTGGTGCAAAACGCTCCCATGGGTCGCGAAACATGCTTGCAGGCCGGGGGTTTAGATGCTCACGTATGAACTTGAAAGCACCATCAACTTGCTCCCGTGATACGCCCATCTTCTTCGCGATTTGGTCGAGCCTCATTCTCACAACTCCATCCCAATGGTCGCGGACGATGACACATGCAAGAAAATGGTCTGGATGTGCTATTGTCAACCGCTTAAGTTGAATTAGCAAGCATTCTTGAAGGCTTCGGGCAGCTATCCCAGGTGGGTCAAGATCTTGAACTTTTTCAAGTACAGACTCAAGTTCAGGTACGCTAAGGCCTAAACGACTAGCAATATCAATTAAGGGCTCCCGCAAATAGCCGTCTTCGTCCAAAACATCAACGATGAAATCTGCAGTTTCATGAAGCTCAGGCTCAAGACTAGTCCGAATTTGCTCCTTTAAATAATCACGAAGGGATTGGGGCGATGCCACAACGGAAAGAGGCTCAAACGAAGTATCACTTTCTGATGAGCGCTGGACTGCCAACCACCCCTCTTCATGCCAATCGTCCGATTCAACTTGGTCACCGGAAACATCGAGTGGATGAGAACCGCATGCAGGACATTCGGCATCTGAAAGGTCACGGCCACAAACAGGACATTGTGGTACTTCTTCTATAACCAGAGCTGGGTTTTCAATGGACTGCGCCTGAACAAACTCCTGAAGTTCCAAAGAACTCATTTTCAGGACGCTTTTCCCCATTATATACTCAGGCGCTATTCCAGCTATCTGCTTTTGTAATGTTTCCGTTCTTATTCGCATCTTTGACACCCTGCTCTCAGGCAGCTAATCAAGCTGCGAATGCAAGATTTTGCCCTCGATTATCTAAGACCGTTCCGACAACACGAAGAACGTCGTCAAGCATGAAAGGCTTAGTAATACAGGCATAGGCTCCAGCCTCGAAGGCCCGGCAAATATCCGCTTCGTCTGCAAAACCAGTCATTAGAATCAGGCTTGTCTCTGGATAACACTCAGCTATATGCCTAGCTAACAAGATGCCAGACGGCTCGTTGGATATAAAGACATCCACAATGGCTATGTCAAACTGATTGGAGGCAAGTTTTTCATAAGCCGAGGCTTCATCAAAACATATCTCAACTTCATATCCCTCTATTTCCAGAATATCCTTTAAGATATCGCAAAGCTTCTGTTCGTCATCCACAACGAGAATTCGTGCCCGGCTCAACTTCTTACCTCCTTGCTGACACTTTGATTGCCATCACGGTGCCCTCTGGCCCCGTGTGCATTACTTCGACCGACCCACCCATCTGGCGCATTACTGCTAAGCTTATAGTCAAACCAAGCCCTTGTGCTTTTTCTCGAGTGGAAAAGAATGGATCGAAAATGTCCAGCAAAATATCCTCCGGTATCCCGGGACCAGAATCGGCTATCAATACATGAACCCACTCAGGGCTTTCGGGAGGAACTAATTCAACATCAACATATACTTTCCGTCCCTCGGATGCTTGAATAGCATTTACCAATACTTCGTAGATAGCTCGAACAAACAATTCTTTATCTGCAAGTGCATAGATGTTACCATTGGTCAGTCCCTTACCATAGGCAATATCTGTCTTGCCACGATTGTAGGAGGCAAGTATGGTAGCCTCTTCCACTGCCTGCTTCACGTCTACTCTTCCTAATTCTACGCTGCGAGAACGAGTAAAACTCAACAGATTGGATGTTATTTGAGCACATCGCTCGGTCTCAACCTGGATGCTCTCAACGTGCCTCAGATACGTTGGAAGAGCAGTTTCATCGCTAATATCACGCTGCAGTCGCCTGGCAAGAAGCTGTGCATTTCCTGATATCGCTCCAAGCGAATTATTAAGTCGGTGAGCAAGCCAACCTGCCATCCTACTTGCCGCCGAAAGTCTTTCGGCATTTACATACTCTCTAACCTCGGCTGCCCAATTGTTGGCTATTTCGGCGATTTCTCTTTCATCACGTGCTCTTGCAAGGCAAAAAGCAATTTGTTGAAAATACACATTTAGATTATTGGAGGATTTATTGCTCATAATCAGGGTTGGAGCCAGCAATTTCCATGCCAAGCCCATATTCCCTAATTTTATTGCGGAGAGTTTTGCGGTCTATTCCGAGGATTGATGCGGCGCGACTTTGGTTCCAATTGCATTTGGCAAGAACATTGGCGATGTGTTCCTTCTCGACATCTTTAAGAGACCTCATGCCATCGCTTGAAAATGCGGGGGTGGAAAATGGGACATTTTCTTCGCTTAAGAGGATATGTTGGGGAAGAATTGTTCGCCCATGACAAAGGATTACAGCACGCTCAATGCAATTCTCAAGCTCCCTGATATTACCAGGCCACTGATAGTTTTGGAGCATTGCAATTCCCTCTGGCGAAATGCCCTCAATGGATTTCCCGGTCTCGCTATTGTATTTTGCGATGAAGTGGCGAACAAGCTCCGGTATGTCCTCAACACGCTCTCTAAGCGGCGGGAGATTTATAGTTATTACATTAAGGCGGTAATATAAGTCCTCGCGAAACTCTTTGTTGGCAATGGCTTTTTTAAGATCTTTGTTTGTAGCAGCAATGATTCGCACATCTACACTTATTGTTTCGCTTCCTCCCACGCGCTCAAATTGCTTTTCTTGAAGGACTCGAAGGAGCTTTACTTGAGTTGCTGGAGTTATATCACCGATTTCATCAAGAAATAGAGTGCCGCCATCCGCCATCTCAAAGCGCCCAATTCTGCGCGCAATTGCCCCAGTGAAGGCTCCTTTCTCGTGGCCAAAAAGCTCGCTTTCTAGAAGCGCTTCTGGCAAGGCTGCACAACTTACTTTAACAAATGGACCATCTGCCCTCGCACTTTGATAATGAATTGCTCGGGCTAGGTATTCCTTGCCTACGCCTGTCTCTCCTAAAATTAGGACTGAAGCGTTGCTGTCAGCAACTTTTGCAGCGAGAATATACGCCTTCTGTACTTTTTTCGTAAGGCCAATGACGTTATCGAAACCATGGCGTTGCCGAAGTTCGTTTTTCAGATAGCGATTTTCATATATCAAGCGCTGGCGCTCAACAGCATGCTGGGCGATGATTTGAACTTCGCTTAAATCAAATGGTTTGGTAACATAATCAAATGCACCTAGCTTAAGAGCTTCAATTGCACTCTTCATTGTGGCGTAGCCGGTGATTATGATAACTGGAACATCAGGTTTTGACTCCCTAAGCTTGCGAAGCAAAGCCAATCCATCAAGACGAGGGAGGCTGAGATCGAGGATTATAAGGTCGAAGTCCTCCGACAACGCTAAGTCAAGACCGCTCTTGCCATCTTTAGCCTCGCAAACATGCCACCCCATCTCTCCGAAAAGGTCTGCAAGAACGGTTCGAATACCTTCCTCATCATCTATAACTAAGACATATTTACTGCTCACTTCAGGAACCCTTTTTCGCCAAAGCTTCCGCCACTATTGATGAAAGATCTTCGAATTTAACTGGTTTCGAAAGGACCATATCAATGCTTGAATCTTCCACATCAATCTGGTTAACGGACGTACCCCAACCTGTAAGGAGAACTACAGGCGTTCTTGGTTCGATATTTTTTATTTCCCTTGCAACCTGCCATCCGGACATGCTTGGCATCCCCAGGTCTGTAAACACAATATCAAAATTGTTCACCTTAAACTTTTCTATCGCTTCCTCCCCGCTTTTAGCAATGCAGACCGCGTGTCCACATTCAGTCAGCATTTCAAAAAACACCTCTGCGAACATTTCTTCGTCTTCTACGACGAGAATTCGCGCTGGTTTGGCGGTCCCTTTTTCGGGAGTTGCTGAATCACTCTGTGGAATCTCAAATGCAGCTGGAAGAGATATAGTTACGCTCGTGCCTTCTCCAGGCTTACTTTCTATTGAGATATTGCCATTATGCCGGCTAATGATTCCATAGGCCACACTCATTCCGAGACCGGCACCTTCGACCCCGCGGGTAGTGAAAAAAGGATCGAATACCCGCTTTTTCACATCTTCCGACATACCAATTCCTGTGTCAACCACTCGCACCCAGGATGAATCATTATTTCTTCCTACTACAATATCAATCTTGCCACCGAAAGGCATTGCTTGTATGGCGTTTAGAAGAACATTTGCAAGGACTTCGCGAATCTCGGCAGCAACACCCAAGGCAAATGCTCTTTCTAATGGATGAATGTTGACTTCAATTTTGCTCCCTTGCGCCTGCATCGAATCTTCCCACATTGGACGGAGCATTTCCACTACCTCTGACGCAAGGGCAGTCAAATCAATGGGACAAAATGGTTCGTCGGGTTTTACTTTGGTGAATTCGCGAATTCTTCGAACAGTCTCTGCCGCATCGAGAGCTGCTCGTTCCATAGCGTTTAAGCGAGTAAGAACAGCCTCATCTTTCGTTGTACGAGCCAGAAGTTGAATGTTTCCTAAGATAATACCAAGCACATTATTAAAATCATGCGCAACGCCACTGGCAATTTCTCCCACCGCCCGAAGTTTCTCGGATTGAATAAGTTGGTCTTGGGTAGTCCTTAGTTCCTCATATGCCTGCCGAACTCTGTGCTCAAGCTCACGTCTTCTAGTGATGTCACTATAGATCTCTATCCTCCCTAGGCATCTACCCTCGCTGTCAAAGAGAGGACTGCTGTATCTATGAAGTATTCGATGGGTTGGGCTTACTATCTCAAACACATCGTCAAGAATCTTTTTGGGTCTACTGACTAAGCCTTGACAACTCTCAATAAAAGCGCCAGGATTTCGGAAGCGAAGGTTTGGGATTTGGAGCATTGCTTGCAACCTATCCTTCCCTATCATTTCAGACGACGATACGCCAAACAATTCGCAGAAACCTGGATCGATGGATGTTATTTGATGATTACAATCTAGTAGCAAAACGCCCCGCATTCCCTGTTCGGCTGGCAATTGAAATGAAAAATCAACTACTGAATTTGCTTCTTTAACACTCACTTTCTTTCACCTATATCCCATAATCATTTGTCAAAGTGCTTACTAAGTTACCAGAGGTCTGAATCATTTTCAAGTAAGCAACCGACGCGCAGTGGTAAGGATTAAATCCTCAGCCTCATCTGTTATCACTTGCTCTCCATAAAGCTTGTATGCTACTTCAACCTCATAGCCTTTCTCGGGGAAAGCTGATTTGGTTGGAATGTAACCGATATTGCCATTCGAGTATGCGGCGACTATGGTGTTTGGCTTCATTGCCTTTATCTGCAAGGCATACTCCACAAATGCCTCTCCAGGAAGAGTAATGATGTTATAATCTCCCAATCGGAGCCTAAAAACCTCAATTGAGACGGAGGCTTTACTTTCCCCTGTAAGGAGGGTTTTTGCCCAATCATTATATGCGGCATTAATACGCCAATCAGTCGAAGTAGGTTCACTTGCTTGCATTGATTTCTCCGTCTCAGCAATGATTCGTTCAAGTTCCTCACGGCTTGGAGGCGGCTGTAGCGGCAATTCTATGACTTCCCTAGCAACACTAATCTTTGCGTCGCTTGTTAGATGAATATCCGGCAAAACGTTCTTTACTGCATCAGCAACCTCTCCACCCAACTTTTCGACAACTTGCCATGAAAAACGCTCTCGTGGGTTGATATTTCCACAACATCCTTGCAAGAACATTGCTTGGCCACCGACATCCTTCTCAAGCACCCGCTGTGCCGCACCTGGCCAATCAGCAGAAATCTCGAGCACATCGCCAATAACTACAGCATGGCAGGCATAGTTGAAAAGAATGGCAATTGGGTCACCTTTCATGTTTCTAAAGTACCAAACACCGACATCGGGGTCAGTTACTCCAGCGGGATTTGGCATTAAATGAGTTTCGCCGGTTTGAGTGCGAAGCCGCCGATTGACAGCGATATTTGCCCTGCCAACCGAATAGCCAAATTCTGCAGGCTGCATGCATCCTTCTGCTTCTTTGACCGTCACCGCGATCTTTTTCAGCAAATCTCTGATATACTGCTCATGTACTCTGCCGCAAACCCTCAGCTCTTGTGTGGCTGGTCCTGTATGGGTGTGTGATGCAGAAATCAGGATATTGCCCATTGGGATATCAGTCTTTGATGATATCTCGGCTCGCAAATCAGCAACCTGCCTAGCATCTATGCCGAGAAGGTCAAGGGTAACAACTGCTGCCTTTGTCGAGCCATCTGAAATGACCAGTGCTTTTGCATGCAGATCATCATGAATACCAATGCTTCCGCTGGTTCTGCTAGCATAGCCGCTAAGATCTACTCCGACTGGAGGATTAATTACCGACTTTGCAACGCCCGCAAGCAACTTACTCAATTCTATGCCCCTTTTCCAAGGAAGTGGTTGGTTGTTCAACAATTATGCCAAATATTCTTTATGCTTCTAAAACAATATTCCTTCTAGAAAAGCTGATAAAGATAAAATTAAGGGAAAGCATGGTGGCGTAATTTTAGAAGTTTCTAAAGAAAAAAACTTGACTGCTTCCATGGGATGACCTATAATTACTACCAAGCATAGGCCAAGCCATTATTCCCTTTATTTTACCTCAGCTACCAACAACCAGCTATATAAAGGAAAAATTCTAAGATAACAAGAAACAAATAAGCGCCAAAGGACAAAACGGATTTCTAAAGTAGAAAGAAAACACCGAGTCAGGGAGGGCGTCTTTTCTAGCAACCTTAACAACAATCTGGTTTGGCAAGGTGCAGGCGCACAATTTCCAACTAATTGTAACCTCAGACAGTCAATATTTTAAGCTCTGAATTGGCTGCTTGCAAAAATATAGAAAAAATAATTTGCTTATATTTAGTTGCCAATTTAAGAATAGGAATTGCCTAAAGATACTCAGTTGCGCTAATATCATGCTTCGCTGGGCGTGAATCCAATGGAAAGCCGAGAAGAGATTACAGCCAAGAGCAGCCAAGGTCCCAAGAGTTTTATTGATATTTTGGGGCACCTTCACCTTTTGTCACGCCATGCAGCGGCAGGTGATTTGGAACACGTTCTGGAGCTTGCAGTTGAAATTCCGATACGATGCCTTAGATTAGATAAAACAGCTCTTCTCCTCCCCTCGCCAATTACAGGCACTCCTGCCTTAATTGCATCAAGAAATCTTTCACCAAGTTTACGCGAGTATTTTCAACATCCAAATGATGAAGTTATCAACTGGGTCGTAACAAACTGCTCCCCTAAAGTAATAGAAAATCTACCCTCTATTGGTCGCGAATCGGTACACCCATATTCACTTGAAGATGTAAGGGCACTTGTAGCTATTCCCATTGAAATTCCAGACTCAAAGCCTGGAGTGCTTCTGGGCATGGCATCACACATCCGCCCATTCCCTGTTTGGGAAGTTGAGCTTCTATATACGATAGCTAATCACATTGCGGCCGTCTTTGGGCGGCCAAAAACTAGAAGTTTTCCTACGCACACCGATTTACCGTTCGAACGTCTTACAAAAGTTGCACATTCAACTCTTGACATTCGACAGCTCTTAGACCAAGCACTAACGGAAATACTTTATGCGCTGGACGCAGACAGCGGCTCAGTGATGTTATGCAGGCGCGGAATATTTACTATTTACGCTTGCAAAGGCCTCAATGAAGATATACAACCACTAACAACAATCCCCAAAGAAAGAGGAATAGCCGGTTGGGTAATAGCAAACCGAAAGCCACTGCTTTTAAATGGTCCAGCTGACCCCAACCAGTTCGATTTAATCACTGAGAGGCCAGAAATTGTATCCTCAATCTCGACTCCCCTAATTGGGAGAAAATCACTTGTTGGTGTATTAAGCGTGAACCGAACCACGCCAGGGCGAACTTTTGGAAACCAAGAAATGGTGATGGTATCAACAATATCGGGCCAAATAGCGATGGCGGTCGAAAATAACCTTCTTTACAACGCCGCTACAACTCAAACAAAATACCTTGCAAGTCTATTTAAAATTGCAAAAACCATAACTTCATCGCTTGAATTAAAGAAGGTTTTTGAGTTAATATTGGACCAGCTGTGCGAAAAGCTCGCAGCGGAAGTATGCTGCATTGTACTCTATAATCCCCAATCCGGCGAGGTCCAATTAGGAGGGGGCCGAGGACTTGGAGCTGACGAAAGCCAAGCATATATAGATCTTGCAATGCCAGGAATAATTACAGCCGAAAGGTCCAAAAAAAGTATAGTAACCTTAGACCTTTCAGAATATAAGGAATACAGAGAGATAAAAACTATCTCAAATCTTGGGCTTGATGCAGCGACAATTGTGCGGCTTTCGATCAAGCGCAGAGTAGTAGGTTACATTGTAATATTTCACCGCCAAACAAGCGCTTTCCAGCTTCCTCTTCAGCGTTTGCTTCTCGGATTAGCCGAACTTGCCGCTATTGCAATTGAAAACGCACGCCTCTACCAGCATCAATGGGATATAGCCAATATTAGTCTGAAAAATCTTTTACCTGGTGAAATTGAAAACATACCAGGGTTCGAAGTTAGCGCCAAATTTAATCCAGCCCACCAGGTAGGCGGGGATTACTATGAAGTCATAAAGATTTCCGAACATAATTATGGTGTAGCGATTGCGGACGTTTCAGGAAAAAGCGTTGCAGCGGCGAATTATATCGCGATGTGCAAGCATTCTCTAAGAGCATTGGCAGAAGAAACACAATCACCAGCCAAGCTGCTTCAAAAAATGAATCGCCTGATATACCAGCAAACTGGGAATGAGTCATTTATTACCATGCTTTATGCCGTTCTCGATGCGAAACGGCGTACGCTCGTCCTAAGTTGTGCTGGTCATGAACCAGCAATCCTATACCGAGCACACATTGGTAGAGTTGAACAGATAAGCACTCCGGGCTTAATTCTTGGCGTAATGCCCTCTGTCAATTATCAAGAACGAAGCATCAAATTGGGGAGTGGTGATATACTTATGCTTTACACTGATGGTTTGATTGAAGCGATATCACACGATCCTACCACATCTCTGCGTGCTATTAGCGAAGTTCTTGTAAAATATCATCTGAAACCTGCCAATGAGATTGCCGATAATATCTATAAACTAGCAACGGCTCCCAATCTTAAGGTTACTGATGATATAGCACTTATCGTAATTAAAACACTGTAATGTAATAAGGAGTAGATTACTGTGGCACCGTCGGAGTTCGTACGCCTTGAGATACCAAGCTCGCCGAAATATCTTTCGCTTATTAGAAACTTAATCGACCTTATACCGACAAATCAAATTTCTTTAACCGAAGAGCAAAAAGACGATATAAAATTAGCAATCGGTGAGGCATGCAGTAACGCAATTAAATTCAGCCGTTCGCCAAACTCACCGATTACGATAGCATTTGAGATTCATCCTAACCAGATTGAAATAGAAGT
This sequence comes from Armatimonadota bacterium, assembly GCA_029907255.1. Taxonomy (NCBI): domain Bacteria; kingdom Bacillati; phylum Armatimonadota; species Armatimonadota bacterium. The sequence continues at coordinate 30,108 of JARYMF010000007.1, read as the reverse complement.
ACGCAACGAAAGTGCCGACTTTCAGCCAGAAACGCTCAAGATTGAGCCACCTCCCATCGAAAAAATACACGAAGGCGGCTTGGGATTGTATCTAATAAAACAAGTGATGGATAACCTTAAAATTTGCTGTAGTAACGGCATTACCACCGTTCGGATGGCGAAAAAATTAACTTGAGGTTCTAAACCGGAAACAAACAGCCGTCGCACGGCTAGAACAAATCAGCGGCAAGCGCCTTTTTCGCAGCCTCCAATTGTTCCCTCAATCGGCATGGAGCCGTTGCTCCAGGGATATTGCGTTTTTCGACCGAGGACCAGGCATCCCATGTCAAGTTTGAGCCCTCGAACTTATCCGAGAATCTCCGCATTTCTTCAAGCGTCAAGTTGCCCAAGGTCTTGCCCTGTTCCAAGCAATACCTTACAAGCTTCCCGGTTATTTCATGGGCAGTTCTAAACGGCACGCCGCGTGTTACAAGGTAATCTGCTATGTCGGTTGCAGTCGAAAAGTCACCTTCAAGCCCAGCCGCCATCCTTGTGGTATTGAACTTCAAATGCCCAACGAACTCAATGAGAACTTTTAGACAAATAACTATGGTATCTGAAGCATCAAACAAGCGTTCTTTATCCTCTTGGAGGTCCTTGTTGTAGGTCAAAGGCAGACCTTTGAGAACAGTAAGAAGTGCCATTAAATCACCGTAAACACGTCCTGTCTTTGCACGCATGAGTTCAGCTACATCTGGATTCTTTTTCTGCGGCATTAGGCTACTGCCTGTCGCAACTGAGTCGTCAAGTTCGATAAAGCCAAATTCACTTGTATTCCAAATGACGACTTCTTCAGCAAATCTGGACATGTGCATGGCTAGGATTGAGAGTGCACACAAGAACTCTACCGCAAAGTCCCGCTCTGCTACCGCATCCATACTATTTTCACTTATCCGTGAAAATCCAAGCATTTTAGCCGTGTATTCCCTATCAATCGGGAACGAGGTTCCCGCAAGCGCCGCGGATCCCAGCGGAAGCACATCTGTCCGTTTGAAACAATCTGCTAGGCGTTCTCGATCACGCTGAAGCATCCACACATATGCAAGAATGTGATGAGCTAGCATAACGGGCTGGGCATGTTGAAGGTGTGTATATCCAGGCATTATTGTATCAATATTGCTCTCGGCAACTTTGATAAAAGCTGATTGGGCTTCTCGAATCAGGCTATCAATCTCCTTTATTTGCGCCTTTACGTACATTCGAACGTCGGTTGCAACCTGGTCATTGCGGCTTCGAGCGGTCTGCAGCATCCCAGCCACATCGCCTATTCGCTCGTGAAGAAGCTTTTCGATGTTCATGTGGATGTCTTCTGCCGACGTGTCGAACTCAACTTTTCCCGCCTCAATATCGTTTTTTAGATCACGAAGACCTTGTATAATCTTTTCCGACTCTGCCAGCGGAATAATTCCACACTTGCCAAGCATGGAGGCATGGGCAATGCTCTGCTCGATGTCATACCTCCAAAGCCTCGCGTCGAAGCTTATTGAAGCGTTGAACTCATCCACAATTGGAGAAGTTGCTTTCTTGAATCTTCCGCCCCAAAGCTTGGACATCATTGACCCCTTTTCAACCACCAATACATTTTGGATTGCAAGCCATGAACTTTTACTGCACCCGTCATTTCGCTTTGCACAAAGGTCTTTGTGTCGAACGATGCTAAGTCCTCAGAATATAGCGCCCATCTACTACTCCGTCCAATGACCTTTGCCTGACCCTTAAATAATTGCATTTTTACGTCCCCGGTTACGCGCTCTTGAATTTTATCAATAAACGCCTCTAGATCTTCCTTCAAAGGATGGAACCAAAGACCTTCATACGCAAGTTGGCCCCATTCACGGTCAACCATCGACTTGAACTTTATCTCTTCTTTTGTGCAAACCAATGCTTCCAACGCTTTGTGTGCGGTTAGCAGCGTGACGGCCGCTGGACACTCGTAGTTTTCTCGCACTTTCAACCCGAGCATTCTATCCTCCATTATGTCTATTCTACCAACGCCGTGTTCACCTGCGATTTCATTCAGCTCGCGAATTAGGGAAACTCCGTCCATCCTCTTGCCATCCAGCGAGACTGGCACACCGTTCTCGAAGCCAATCGTAATCTCAAGCGGGGTATTTGGGCTTTTGTCAGGACCTTTTGTCCATTTATAAATCTCCTCTGGTGGCGCAAAGTCAGGTTCTTCGAGTCGGCCGCCTTCGATTGAGCGACCCCAAAGATTTTCATCAATGCTCCATATCTTCTCAACCGACTGGGCAATAGGCACGCCGCGGCTTTTTGCATATTCGATTTCCTCGCTTCGCGTGAGGTTCCGCTCTCGCATTGGAGCAATGACTTCTTTTTCGGGTGCAAACGTTCGAACGACGATTTCGAACCTAAATTGGTCATTTCCTTTACCGGTGCACCCATGGCCGAATGCGTCAGCATCGACCTGCTGGGCTATCTCAACGCTCTTGGCGGCAATTAATGGCCTAGCAATTGCAGTACTCAATGGATAGCCCTGGTAGTCGCCATTTGCTTTTATGGCATGGAATACATAATCTTTCACAAATTCTTCTTTAGCATCGATAGTATAATGCTCTGTTCCTAAGATACGAGCCTTCTCCTCGGCTTCGGCAATGTCATCGGGTGGCTGGCCCACGTCAACCGTTACAGTTACAACCTTATCAAAACCGTAAAACTCTTTCATCATCGGTATGCAAACCGAGGTATCCAAGCCACCAGAATATGCAAGAACTACTGTTTTCATCTTTTCCGCTCCTTCTTTTATGTTACAATAGCAATGCCAATAGTGCTTTTTGCACGTGCAAACGATTCTCCGCTTCGTCGAACACAACCGAGTGCGGGCCATCGATTACTTCGTCAGTGATTTCCTCGCCGCGGTGCGCTGGGAGGCAGTGGAGAACAATTACATCGCTCCGAGCTGCCTCAACAAGCTTTTGATTTACTTGATAAGGTTGGAACACTGGCAGTCGTTTCTCTCGCTCATCCTCCAACCCCATACTACACCAGACGTCCGTATAGATTGCATCAGCATTTTTTACGGCCTCAAATGGGTCATTTGTTATTTTTATCGAAGCTCCCGAGTGCTCCGCCGCTCGAAGTGCTTTGTTGAGAATTACTGTATTTGGCTCATAACCCTCCGGACAACCCACCGCAATGTCCGTGCCAACCTTTGCAGCTAGGAGCATGAGGCTGTGGCAAGTGTTGCATCCATCTCCAATGTAGGCAAGCTTGAGCTTAGAAAGATCGCCCTTTTTCTCTAAGATTGTCAAGAAGTCGGCCAATGCTTGGCAAGGATGCTCTAGGTCTGATAAACCATTTATAATTGGGATATTTGCATATTTTGCAAGTTCGGTTATTGTTTTATGCTTAAAAGTCCGTGCCATTATACCATGCACCCAGCGTTCGAGGTTCTTTGCAACATCGCTGACTTGCTCACGTTCGCCCATTCGGATGTCGGCGGGTGCAAGATAGACAGCATTACCGCCAAGTTGAGACATACCAACCTCGAATGTTACACGTGTCCTAAGAGAGGGCTTCTCAAATATCATAGCGAGCGTCTTGCCTGGTAGAATGGGATTGGCATATTGCTCTGCTAAACTTTTTGATTTAAGCCGTCGGGCAAGGTCAAATATTGTTTCTATTTCCTCGCGGCTAAGGTCATCAATTGAGATTAAATCTTTGCCCCGCATATCATCCGGTACGTTCAGATGCGATTCATGAGGCGCGATTTCGTCGGCGTGTGTCTCCGACGTTTGAATCGCTGAGATTTCTTGCTTTACACGTTCGAAAGTCACACCCATTTGCGCTAGAAGAGGAGCAACGGTTCCACGGTCATTTTTTACCAATCCGAGCAGTAGGTGCTCTGTCCCAACGTAATTGTTTCTCAGCTCTCTAGCCGACTGGTAAGCCAAATCAATTGCACGCTTCGCATTTGCTGAGAGTTGCATATCTTGGTTTACATCGCCCGTGTCAGAAACCGGCGCCATTTTTTCAATCTCCCTGCGCAGGCTTTCCTCGTTTACTCCGATGCGCTGAAAGACACGTTTGGCAATGTTGTCTGGCTCATCCAATAAACCAAGTAATAAATGCTCAGTGCCAACGATTTTGCTCTTTCTTTTCGCCGCCTCCTCCTGAGCATAGAAAATAGCCAACCGCGCCTTTTCCGTGAATCTCTGCCACATTTGTTACTTTCCTCCACTGTTCTGCCCGAACGGCAATACACCTGCTTGCATACTTCTCAGCTCTCTGCGAATTAGTGCTGCATCAATACCATGCTCGGCAAGAAATTGAGCTGCAATACTATGGGGTTCTTCTGCAAGCCCAATTAGTAAATGCTCAGTTCCTATCCATTCCTCTTTCGCCTGTCTGCTTTCATCAAAAGCTAGGTCTATTACGTGCTTTGCCTCAGCCGTAAGCTCAAGACCATCGCTCAACGTCTCCGAACCTCTCGACAACCGCTTCATAATTTCGCTGCGCACCGTACCAAGGTCAACGCCTACCCGCTCGAGAATTCTGGCGGCAAGGCAATCTTCTTCTCTGACAAGCGCTAGAAGCAAATGTTCTGGACCTACATGGCTATAACCAAGTTTTCCTGCTTCTTCAAGCGCCAGAAAGACTGCTTTTTGTGCTTTCTGGGTAAGTTGCTTCCACATTTTTGTATCTCCTCTCAACACAGCGGAAGTCTAATAAAACTAAACCTCCTGAAGGGTTTCGCTAAGTATATCCACAGCGGTATCAACATGTTCCTTTTTGACAATTAAAGGTGGGAGAAATCTCAAAATGCTTTCGCCAATCGAATTGAGTATTAACCCTTTTTCTAGGCATTTCGTTGCCACTTTGGGTGCATCCTTGCGCGCCAGCGTCATTCCAATCATTAAACCCACACCACGTATTTCGACGATATCATCCCGTCTTGATTTAAGTTCTTCCAGCCGGTCCTTAAAATAAACCCCTACTTCCGCCGAGTTTTGAACCAAGCCTTCTTCGTCAATTGCGCGCAATGCGGCGATTGCAGCGGCACAAGCCAATGGATTTCCGCCGAAAGTTGAAGAATGATTGCCCGGCTGAAATCCGGTGGCAACGATATCAGACGCTAGACATGCACCTATTGGGAAGCCTCCTCCCAGAGTCTTTGCCAACGTCATGATATCTGGCATTATGCCATAATGCTGAAAACCAAACCACTTTCCAGTTCTACCTAACCCAGTTTGAATCTCATCTAGTATCAAGAGCAATCCTAATTCATCACAAAGTTTTCTAACGCCACGCAGATATTCAAGACTAGCAGGAAAAACGCCCGATTCGCCCTGTATGGGCTCGAGCATTATTGCACATGTGCTCTCAGAAATTGCTGCCTTCAACGCCGTGAGGTCATTAAATGGCACGTATTTGAACCCAGGAACCAATGGTTCGAATCCCTGATGGTACTTCGGCTGTCCTGTCGCAGTTACAGTAGCAAGAGTTCGCCCATGGAAAGACCCCTCTGTTGTTATGATCTCATATTTATCTTCACCACGGTTCTCTTTTGCCCACTTTCGGGCAAGCTTTATAGCTGCTTCATTTGCTTCCGCACCGCTATTGCAAAAAAACGCCTTACCCAAGCCTGAGAGCTCAACCAACCGCTTTGCAAGAACTGCTTGTTGGGGTATGTAGTATAGATTGCTCACATGCATGAGCGTCCCAGCTTGCTCCCTAATAGCCGACACAACGGCTGGTGGACAATGGCCCAAACCATTTACTGCGATACCTGCAAGAAAGTCTAGGTATTCTTTTCCTTCAGCATCCCAAACTTTTATTCCTTCACCGCGTACAAATGCAACTGGCAACCGCCCAACAAAGCGCATCATATACTTGGCATCCATTTCAATCGCAGTCTTTGTATCTATATCTAGCATCGCTATTCCACTTACCCTTTCCTATCTTCTAAACACAAAGAGACAGAGCAAAAGGCTCCGTCCCTTTGTCATATCCAGGCCGGTATGCGGTTTTTGAGCAATCCGGCGTTTTCATGCTAATTCACAGTTGCTATTGTAGTTTATTGTACTCCTATTCTCGCACAAAAGTCAATCACGGTAGAACCGCATGTGCAATTGAGGCACAAACACCAACTGGTAAAGCTAGGTAATCATAGTGCCAATGCCAGTGTCGGTAAATATCTCCATCAGGAGTGCATGGGGTAGCGTGCCATCAATAATATGTGCGCGTTCCACGCCGCCCGATAACGCCATAAGGCATGCCTCCAGCTTCGGAATCATTCCTTTGTCAACCTTGCCGGTTCGAATCATTTCCTCGGCTTCTGATGCCGAAAGCTCCGAAATAAGGCTGGTTTTGTCGTTAAAGTCACGATAAACCCCTGTTACGTCTGTAAGAATGATTAGTTTTGCCGCCTCAAGCGCGCCGGCTAACTCACCAGCCGCGTGGTCTGCATTCAAATTATATGTTTCCCAATCTCTACCTACCGCAATAGAGGATACTACTGGTATATATCCCTCATGAATTAGGGTTTCGACGATTTCGGTGTTTATTTCTACAATTTTGCCAACGTATCCGAGGTCGGCATCTTCAATCTGAGCCTTTTCAGCTACCATAAGATTCCCATCCTTGCCGCTCAACCCAACAGCCTTACCGCCCTGCGAGTTGATAAGTGAGACAATGCTCTTGTTTGTTTTACCAGTAAGAACCATCTCGACGATTTCCATCGTCTCTGCATCGGTAACACGAAGCCCCTTGATGAAGCTCGGCTTTTTGCCCATTCGCTCCATTAATTCGGTAATTTCAGGACCGCCACCGTGGACAAGTACAGGACGCATGCCTACATAATGCATAAGGACTATGTCCTTCATTACGCCTTGTTTAAGCCTTTCGTCCACCATCGCATTGCCGCCATATTTAACGACGATGGTCTTGCCATAGTATTGCCTGATATATGGAAGAGCCTGGACGAGAATTTCTGCTTTTTCGGCGCTAGTACTCATTTTTTTTCTCCCTAACCTTTAAACTTCGGTTTCACTACACTTTCAATAACAAAAAAAATCATGTGGAATTTTAAGTGTGATATTCTGCATTGATTTTGACGTAGTCGTACGAAAAATCGCAGGTCCATATAGTAGCAGACCAATTCTCACTGCCTACGTTCAAAGTTATCAACACATCTTTTCCTGATAGATATTTGCGTGCTTCGGCCTCCGAAAAAACAACAGGCTCTCCGTTTTCAATGATTAAGATATCGCCAAAATACAAACTGACTACATTGGGGTCGAATTCAACGCCTGCTCTTCCCGCTGCTGCTATAACTCGGCCCCAATTTGGGTCGCAACCGAACATTGCCGTCTTAACGAGCGGAGAGTTAGCTATGGTTTTAGCAATTTGGCGGCAGTCTTCAAAGGATTTTGCGCCTTTGACCGTTACGCTGACTGTCTTCGTAGCGCCTTCGCCGTCTGCTGCAATTTGGCGAGCAAGTTTGGTTGTGACAGCATCAAGGTGTTGTTGAAAAACCTGAAAAACCTCATCCTCAGCATTAATTACTGGATTTCCAGCTACCCCATTCGCAAGAATAAATACGCTATCATTTGTGCTTGTGTCGCCATCAACAGTAAGGCAGTTGAACGAGATTTCCGTCGAACGAGATAATGCTATCTGAAGCATTGTGGGTGTAATAGCAACATCGGTGGTAAGGAATGCAAGCATTGTTGCCATATTTGGACATATCATGCCTGCACCTTTAGCAATGCCGCCTATTGTTGCCCTCACCCCACCGATATCAAACTCAACTTCGGCTTCCTTCGGACGAGTATCGGTGGTCATAATCGCCCGAGCTGCTTTCGAGCCGCCATTCTTGCTCAGACTTGAGACTGCCAAATCAATGCCTTTTAATATTTTTTGCATTGGCAGACGCTGTCCTATGACGCCAGTGGACGCAACAAACACATCTTCCTCCGGCACGTTCAGTCGGCTTGCCACCTCGACAATCATACGCCTGGCATCTTCTATTCCGACCTTACCTGTACATGCATTTGCATTGCCGCTATTTGCGACAATTGCCCGAGCGGTTGCCCTGGGAATTCGCGAAATGCATACCTGAACCGGAGCGGCTTTAAATACGTTTTTTGTAAAGACACCAGCTATCGAAGCAGGTTGTTCCGAAACTATGAGCGCCAAATCCTCGCCTTTTTCTTTGATTCCAGCGCGCACCCCTGCTGCTAAAAAGCCCTTTGGCTTGGTTATTGAACTAGGATATTCTATCATGGAAACACCGCCGGACGATCAAGCGCAGTCTTTTCGTCAAAACCGCACATCAGGTTCATATTTTGCACTGCTTCGCCTGCCATGCCTTTGACTAGATTGTCAATAGCAGAAATTACAACCACACGCCCTGTCCTTTCGTCGACTTTTAAACCAATCTGACAAAAGTTCGAACCATACGTGTTTTTTGTAGCTGGATATTCGCCCGCATTTAGGACTACAACGAAGTAATCATCTGCATAATGTTGCCTGTAGATGTCAACGAGATTTTCTGTTGTCATATTAGTGTCAATAAGCCTAGCATATGCGGTTGTAAGAATACCTCTAGTGATTGGCACTAAGTGGGGCGTGAATGATATGGTTACTTGGCATCCAGCAATCGAAGTAAGCTCCTGCTCAATTTCAGGGGTATGTCTATGGACACCAACGTTATATGGCTTCATGCTCTCGTTAAGCTCAGGAAAATGGAAGTCGAGTTTATGAGCCATGCGCCCTGCGCCTGAAGCACCAGTTTTCGAATCCACAATGATTGTATCTGGGTCCACAAGCTTCTCTCTTAGCAGAGGCATTAGAGCCAAGATTGCACCCGTTGGAAAGCAACCAGGGTTGGCAATCAATTTCGCCTGGGCAATTTGACTTCTATAGAGTTCTGGCAACCCGTAAACCGCTTGCTGAATCAATTCGGGTGATTCATGCTTAATTTTATACCACTGCTCATAATTTTCGGGGTTGCGAAGTCGGAAGTCTGCACTCAAATCAATAACTTTGATTCCAGTGTCAAGAAACCGCCTAGCATGTTTCATTGCCCACCCGGGATGTTGAGCAATAAAAAGTATGTCGCATTGCTCGATCGCTGTGTTTGGGTCGTATACCTCGCAGTTGGCATCAAGGATGCCTTTAAGTCCTGGACATACATCTGAAATGCGCACAGGCTTCTCAAGCTCTGAACATAAATATGTTAGCTTGACATGTGGGTGATTAGTAAGAATTCGTACAAGCTCGCCGCCGCCGTATCCTAATGCTCCAATAACACCTACTCTTACCATTTCTTAAATCTTTCTAAGATGAAAATAGACGCTAAAGAAAATGCGGATGGAAAAATGATACCACACGGACGCCGTTTTATCAACAAGAGGAAGGATTCGTCGCTTGCCATATTCGGAGAGTTATGATCTTCGGGCGGCAACAAGTGTATTATAATAGAGAGGTTTTGTTAGAAGATTGTCGATAGCAACTCCTCCTCGCGATGATGATGAATGGATAAATAAACCATTGCCAATGTAAATACCGCAGTGGTCAATCGCGCCACCTTTGCATGCAAAGTAAAGCCGGTCGCCAGGTTGGAGGTCGCTTGCATTGACAGGAACGCCTACACTGGCTTGCTCACGTGCTGTTCGAGGGAGTTCTATACCATGGCTTGCAAAGACAGCCTTAACAAAACCTGAGCAGTCCAATCCATTCCAAGAGTAACCACCCCACCGATAGGGAATGCCAAGGTATTTAAGCGCTGTGTTAACAATTTTAGGGCCAAGTCCATTTGGAAGGTTCTTCTGGCCTATAACATTGTAATTTAGAAGGCTTACTTTGCTCTTTTCAATCCAGCCTGTACTGCCATCAATCATCAAGACACCATACCAATTGGGGCTATCAGCGACGATTGCAAGATATGAACCCCTGGGACAGGTAAATAGCTGATATCCTTTCTTTGTAGGAGCGCGCATGATATTTGCATTTGCCGCCTTGACAACCCCTACTCGACCGATTACGACTTCCTTGTTTGTGGTTTGCCGTGCACTTAGAACTCTTGCTTCATATTTTGCTGAGTTCTCTCTAGTAGCGCCGAGTGTCTCGTGGTTCAAACGAAGATTATCCTTCTGCTCCTCGGCAGGGGGATCAAGGGTAATGGTAAGCTGCCCATCGGCATATACACTGCCGATTATTAGGAATGCTGAAAAGGCAAAATAGAATATGATATTTTTTGCCAATAGTTCAATTCTCCTCATAGGCAAAGAAACATTTTCAGTTTATAGTATACCAGCTCAAAATTGGATTGAAGCGCTGCCTTTCAAATTATCGGCTTGGTTGAGGCATGAACTTTAGCAAGTACAAGTGCTAGATGTATTTGAAATATAGCACATCACTTCTTAACATGCAAATGGGGCGAAACCTCGGCTCTATAAATCGTTTAACTCATTACGAAAGCCGATGCTTCGCCCCTTAATTCGCAACCGAATCTTTTCTATTGCAAGAAACGGCCAGATATTTTAACGCTTCGAGAACTGGAATCCGCGGCGCGCACGCTTCCTACCGTACTTCTTGCGCTCCTTTACTCTTGGGTCGCGTGTGAGGAAGCCCATTCTCCTCAATAAAGGCCGCAGTTCTGGGTCGGCAACAACGAGAGCTTTAGAGATGCCATGTCGGATTGCTCCCGCCTGACCAGAAATGCCGCCGCCAAGTACATGTGCTATGACATTATATTTCCCGGCGACATCCACAGCTTCCAACGGCTGTCGGATGATCATTTCGAGAGTCTTGCGCCCGAGGTACTCGGCGGCCGGGCGGCCATTTATGGTTATAATGCCCTCCCCAGGCGTTAACCATACTTTTGCCGTTGCGTTTTTTCTATGGCCTGTTGCGTAGTATTTAACCTGCTCTACCAAGACCGTGTTTCCTCCTAAATCTCAAGCGCCTCTGGCTTCTGTGCCTCATGAGGATGTTCGGCGCCTCGATAAACTTTGAGTTTCCTAAAAATTTTCCTACCTAGTGCATTATGTGGAAGCATCCCTTTAATCGCTCTTCTGATAAGCTGCTCCGGCTTTTCAGAAAGCATTTTGCCATAAGTCGTGCTCTTTAAGCCCCCCGGATAACCCGAGTGCCAATATATGGGCTCGCCTGCCTTTTTGCCTGTTAGGACTACTTTTTCTGCATTTATAATGATTACATGGTCTCCGGTGTCTACATGCGGCGTAAAGATTGCCTTATGCTTGCCACGCAAAATCTTTGCTACCTGAGAGGCAAGACGACCGAGCGGCTTACCAGCAGCATCGACTACGTACCACGTTCGTTGTATTTCCTGCGGCTTTGCCGTATAGGTTTTCATGTAAATCCTCCCGAAACTATAACGAATAAAAATGCAAAAACTTTTTAATAATCCACTTTGACCAAAAATAACCCTTGCGGCGGCGCTGTTAAACGCACTGCTTGTCGATTTCTAGCTGCCAAAATCTCAACTATCCCTTCTACAGGAAGTATTCCCTGACCAATTTCGACCAGCGTGCCAACGATAGCGCGCGCCATGCCTCTTAAAAATGCATTCGCTTTGATTTTGATAAGAACAAGATCTTTTTGCCGCCAGATACGACATTCGCAGAGATTTCGAACAGTGCTCGCACCAGCCTTATCAGGCATTCCAAACGAAGCAAAGTCGTGAATGCCAATAAGCTTTTGCGCGGCGGCAATCATTTTCTCAATGTCCAGCGGTTGAATTATCTGCCAAGTATATCGCTCGAGAAGCGCAGACGGAATCTCGCGGTTTAGAATCGAATACACATATGTCCGCGCCTTTGCCGAATACCTAGCATGAAATTCATCCGAGACTTGCTCGACTGTCTTTATCCTAATATCTTTTGGCAGTATGCCATTAAGTGCGGGGCGGAACCTGTCTATCGGTATGGTGCCCCCAGCACGAAAACTGATTACTTGCCCTGTCGCGTGGACTCCCGCATCAGTTCGACCTGCTCCAATAACTCTAACCGGCTCGTTAAGGAGCTTGCCGAGAGCAGCTTCAAGTTCTCCTTGAACTGTGCGTACCTTCGGCTGCTTTTGAAATCCGAAGAAATCGGTACCGTCGTAATCTATGACAGCCTTGATATTGCGCACGACGTGTCTTGTTTAGCTAACTTCACCGTTGTCTAGTCAGTAGCAAGCTCTATTTTAACCATTGGAGCAGCATCGCCCCGTCGGAAACCAAGTTTTGTAATTCTGGTATAGCCCCCAGGTTTCTCGGCAACTTTGGGAGCAATATTATCAAAAAGCACTTTGACCAGATTTTCGTCGTTCAGCCATCTGCGTGCCTGTCGTCTAGCATGCAGGCTGTCGGTCTTCGCGATTGTTATAACCTTTTCCGCTATGCTTCGCAGGTCTTTTGCGCGAGCTTCTGTTGTCTGGATTTCTCCGCGCTCGATCAGAGCACGCAGAAGGCTCTTAAGTAGAGCCATTCTTTGGTCGCTAGGTAATCCAAATTTTCTCCATGCTACTCTATGTCGCATTTTAAAAACATTCCCTTTCCAAGAACGCTAAGGCTGGACTACATTCTCAAGTTATTCTTATTTGAGCTTAGTACTCAGCTTCAGCCTCCTCGCCTTGTTCCGATTCTATATCCTCGGTTGCCGATTCACCGCCTACCTTTTTGAGACTTAAGCCCATCTGCGCAAGCTTTTCTTTTACCTCTGCGAGCGATTTCTTACCAAAGTTCCTGATGCCCATTAAATCCTGTTCACTAATTTGTACTAGCTCGCCAATTGTCATAATATTTGCTTTCTTAAGGCAGTTATATGTCCGAACTGAGAAGTCTAGTTCCTCAATTCTTACATCTCTGACTGCAGGCTGGGCTTCATCGCCGACTGTTCCTTGAGTTACAGGTGATTCCTCTCCTGCGCCTCCTGCAAAGTCTCTAAACAACCGAATATGCCGCTCAAGTATCTCTGCAGACTTGCCGAGAGCATCTTTCGGCGAGATTGCACCGGTTGTCCAGATCTCTAATATGAGACGCTCGAAGTCCGTTCTGTGGCCTACTCTTGTTGGCTCTACAATAAAGTTTACTTTTCTAACAGGAGTAAACGCAGCTCCGACTGGAATTACGCCGATTGTTGACTTGACTCTCTCGTGTTTTTCAGGCAGTACATATCCTTTGCCAAGCTCCACGGTCATCTCCATGGAAAGACCAGCCGATTCGTCGCTGATGGTTGCTATGTGGAGCTCTGGGTTAACAATTTCAACCTCGGCAGGCGTGCGAATATCGGCACCGGTAACTTCTCCTGCGCCTTTTACATCAATCCATATTGTTTTAGGCTCTGATCTGCCCGCTCCATCATGGTGGAGCTTTATATGAAGGTCTTTCAGGTTCAGAAGAAGCTCCGTTGTATCTTCCTTTACACCCGGTATTGTTGAGAATTCGTGCAATACCCCCTCGATTTTAACGGAGGTAATAGCCGCACCGGGGATGGATGACAGTAATATGCGCCGGAGCGAGTTACCTAAGGTTGTTCCAAATCCTCGCTCCAGAGGTTCGACAAGGAATTTGCCATATGTATCTGTCTGAGACAAAGCCTCTATGCGCGGCGTAATTGCTTCCATATCTTCATCTCCATTATCTTGAATAGAACTCGACGATTAGTGTTTCATCAACCTGAGTGTCTATCTCTTCCCGAGTAGGTAATCGCAGTACCCTACCCTTTTTTGCTTCCGCGTCGAGTTCGAGCCAGGGTGGTACTCTGCCCGCAGTTGCTTGAAGAGATTCCACGATGGGAATAATGTCCTTACTTTTAGGCTTAACTTCGATGACATCGCCCGGTTTGACAAGATAGGAAGGTGTGTTAACCTTTTGTTCGTTAACCAGGAAATGTCCGTGGCTTACGAGTTCACGTGCCATCGCTCGAGAAGATGCGAATCCCAGCCTGTAAACTACGTTGTCAAGCCTTGACTCCAGCAACTGGAGCAGTGTTTCGCCAGTAACACCCCTCCTGCGTATAGCCTCTTTGATATAGATTCGAAGTTGTGTCTCTCTGACGCCATAGATTCTGCGCAGTTTCTGTTTTTCTCTAAGCTGAGCTCCGTACTCTTTTATCTTGCCTGGACGTGTCTGACCATGTTGACCGGGAGGATAGCTTCTCCTTTCAAAAGAACACTTTCTTGAATAGCAACGCTCGCCTTTCAGGAAAAGCTTCATGCCTTCCCGACGACACATCCTGCAAACAGCTCCAGATGTAACAGCCATTGTCTATCTTCTCCTAAACTCTTCGCCTCTTGGGTGGCCTGCACCCATTATGTGGAATAGGCGTAACATCTTTGATCGAGCTAACATCCAGTCCAACCGCCTGGAGTGAACGAATTGCAGTCTCTCGACCTGAGCCTGGGCCTCGAACATAAACGTCAACTCGCTTAACTCCATGTTCCATTGCCTTGCGGGCACATGACTCCGCCGCCATCTGCGCTGCAAATGGCGTACCTTTTTTAGTACCTTTAAAACCAACAGTACCCGCGGAAGCCCAAGCTATAACCTCACCCTTGGTATCGGTGATAGAAACGATTGTATTATTGAATGTCGATTTGATATGGGCGATCCCTTGAGCAATGTTTTTCTTTTCTTTTGGTTTGCCTTTTGCGGCTGCTGCCTTTTTAGCCACGCCCGGGATACCTCCTTATTTCTTCTTCCTCTTGACTCCGACGGTTCGTCGCGGACCCTTGCGGGTGCGTGCGTTTGTGCTGGTTCTTTGCCCTCTTACCGGCAAGCCACGACGGTGTCTCAGCCCTCGATAGCAACCAATCTCCATGAGACGCCTTATATTCATTGCAACCTGCCGCCGAAGGTCTCCTTCTACGCGGTATTCGCGTTCGATAACTTCTCGGAGTTTGCTAACCTCGGACTCCGTTAAGTCACGTACTCGCGTACTTGGCTCGACGCCCGTCTGCTCTAAAATCTTGCGGCTGCTTGAGGGCCCAATGCCATAAATATAAGTGAGCGCCACGTCAACCCGCTTATCGCGGGGTAGATCTACACCTGCTATTCTAGCCAAACTTTACACCTCCACCTACCCTTGCCGCTGTTTATGCTTGGGGTTTACGCAAATCACCCGCACGACACCTTCGCGTCGGATTATTTTGCATTTGTCACAAATTTTCTTCACAGAAGCTCTAACTTTCACTATCTGCCTCCATTTGCTTGCTCTTTTTGCTTTTCTTTTAACAAAGCCGGCGCAGATTTTTTATTATACATAAAAACTAGTCTTTTATCAAGGTCTGCTCTGTTTATTTTAACGCAGGGATTTCTTCCCCTTCCCGCAAAGTAAGGATATCTGGTCCCTTTGATGTAACTGCGACAGTATGCTCAAAATGAGCCGAAAGGCTTCTATCTTTCGTTACTATCGTCCATTGATCTTGGAGGCTTTCTACCTGGTAGCCTCCTGCATTCAACATTGGCTCAATGGCCAAAGTCATGCCTTCCTCCAAACGCGGTCCCCGCCCTGGACGGCCAAAGTTCGGCACTTGTGGATCTTCGTGCATACTTCGGCCGATACCATGTCCAACTAAATCACGCACAACTGAGAAGTTGTTCTTTTCAGCGTGCTCTTGGATTGCTGCTGAAATATCAGTAAGTCTATTACCTACCCGTGCCTTTGCAATCCCACAGAATAGGGCTTCCCTCGTGACTCTTATCAATTTCGCAGCTAGCGGAGAGATTTCGCCTACGCCTACAGTTATCGCCGAATCGGCATGATAGCCTTCCACGATAGCGCCAATGTCAATTCCGACTATATCACCTTCTTTAAGTACTCTTGGGCCAGGTATCCCATGAACCACTTCTTCATTTACTGCAACACATATCACCGCTGGGTAGCCACGGTAACCCTTAAACGATGGTGCAGCGTTCCATTTTTCTAGAATTGAAGCCGCTAGCTTATCAAGATCGGCAGTGGTAGTTTTGTTTGGGATTATTGAAGCCTCAAGCTGCGTTAGTGCAGCTGCAACTACCCGCCCAGCTCGGCGCATTTTTTCGATTTCTTGCTTTGTTTTAATTATTATCATGCCAATCGGCTTAGATGGACTGCACTGAAAGGCTGTGGCTTTGTCTTATTGGCATATAACCACCGACAAAACCCCGGTCCGAACTATGCGCCTTTAAACATCACCACTTCCAAGAATCTTTTCAACCCTAGCAAATATCTCTTGAACCGCTCCTACTGCTCTTACTGTCTTTAAAATGCTTTTTTGGCGGTAGTAATCAATTAATGGTTCTGTTTGATTTTTATAGACCTGCAGCCTCCTGCGCACGGCTTCTGGTTCGTCGTCAGGTCGGGTTACTAACCTACCACCGCATTTGTCGCAAATTCCATCCTCTTCCCTAGAGGTTAAATTATTAACATTGTATACGGCGCCGCATTTCTTGCAAACACGACGCCCGCTGATTCTGCGAACTATTTCCTCTTCATCAACTTCGAAACAAAGAACAGCATCCAATTCTTGGTTGCGCTTACGAAGCTCCTCGTCGAGCGCTTCTGCCTGAACTACCGTTCGCGGAAACCCGTCAAGCATGAATCCGTTTTGGCAATCAGGCTGTTGGATGCGCTCCACTACAATGCCAATCACGATTTCGTCCGGCACTAGTTCGCCCTTTTGCATATACTCCTGGGCTCTACGTCCTAGTTCCGTGCCTTGTTTTACTGCTTCTCTTAGAATATCTCCTGTTGAGATATGCGGTATTTTATATTTTTTAGAAATAAGCGACGCCTGCGTGCCTTTACCTGCTCCGGGCGGCCCCAATAATACTAACCTCATTTACTTAATGAATCCCTCGTAATGCCTCATGAGAAGCTGAGCTTCAATGGCTTGCATTGTCTCAAGTGCCACACCAACTACAATTAGAAGTGATGTACCACCAACTAGGTAGAATGTCTGTATTCCTGTAAGCTGAGGCGCCCAATATTGGAGCAGAGCGATAATACACAAGAAAATCGCGCCTCCTAGCGTTATTCTCGTCATTACGCGGTCAAGGTATTCTAGCGTCGGCTTCCCAGGTCTGATTCCAGGTATAAATGAACCATATTTCTTCATATTTTCGGCAACTTCAGGCACATTGAACTGCACAGCCGTATAGAAATACGTGAAGAATATGATAAGGGCGGCATAAACGATTGCTGCCCAGATGCTCGCACCAGGTGAGAATAAATGAGCTATATACCTAACCGTCTCTCCGAATTTTCCGCTACCTGCAAATTGCGCAATGGTAGCAGGAAACATCTGTATCGAGATTGCAAAGATGATTGGGATAACGCCTGCAGAGTTTACCCGCAGCGGCATGTACGAAGTTGCCCCGCCATATACTTTGTTGCCGACAACTCTTTTTACATGCTGAATAGGTATTTTTCTCTGCGCTTGCTGAACGGCAACAATTCCCACGATGGTGCCAATGAACAGTACTATTAATGCCACAACTTTTGGAATTGGGTATGCCCCACCTTGAATCATTTGTATTGTGCTCATTATTTGCGGCGGCAAGCTAGCCACAATTCCAACAAAAATCATCAGCGACACACCATTGCCAATACCCTTATCCTGAATCTGTTCGCCCATCCACATTAGGAATGCTGTTCCTGCTGTAAGGGTTACGACGATCTGGGTGAAGTGCCATGGTGACGCCTGAAGAATGCCGCTACGCTGAAGCATACTGTTCATTCCCGCAGCCTGAAATGCCGCCAAGACGACCGTGAGATAGCGAGTATACTGCGCTATCTTTTTCCTTCCATGCTCTCCTTCTTTTGCCATAGCTTCGAGGCTAGGTACAGCGACCGTCAGGAGCTGCATGATAATGGACGCGGTAATGTAGGGCGCGATTCCCATTGCAAGTATTGTATACTTCTTTAACGCGCCGCCTGAAAACACGTCAACCATTCCCAGCAAGCCGCCTTGCTGGAACAGTTCCGCCATTTTTTCGCGATCAATACCCGGAACAGGTATGTGCAGTCCGATAACAAAGACTGCGAACATACCAAACACGAATAATATTCGCCTCCGCAGGTCGGGAAGCTTAAATGCTGCGATAATGGATTGGAGCAATTAAATTACCTCCGTTGTTCCACCTTTAGCTTTGATTTTTTCTTCAGCTGTTTTGCTAAAATAGTGTGCACGCACCGTTATTGCTCTATCAATATCTCCTCGCCCCAAAACCCGAAGGCCTTCTTTAAGATCTTTTATTATCCCTTTTTCCAGAAGAAGCTCTGGCGTTATGGTGTCTTCGCTTAGCTTTGCCAATTGGTCTAGATTAACGATGGCGTATTCTTTTTTGAATATGTTTGTAAAACCACGGCGTTGGGGCAGCCTGCGATGTAGAGGAGTTTGGCCGCCTTCGAAGCCCAGGCGTATTTTTCCTCTAGCCTTTTGACCTTTCGTTCCTTTACCCGCAGTCACTCCATGGCCCGAGCCTATTCCCCTTCCAACGCGCTTCCGCCGGTGGACGGCACCAGGTGCTGGCTTTAGCTCACTTAGTCTCACTTTCTTTGCCTCCTACCGCATCATTTTCAACCGGCTCTACTTCCACAAGATGAATAACCCTCTTAACCATCCCGCGGATTTGCGGATTATCCGGTTTTATAGTTGACGAGTTTAGTCGCCTGAGACCTAGCGCCGTCAGGGTCCGCCGCTGTTTTTCACTATAGCCTATGGGACTCTTTTTTAGAGTAATTTTAATCATTTGACTCGTCCTCCGAAGCAGCCAACATTGCTTCTTCTTTCTCCTCACTTGCCGTCTCGAAGCTAGGGGTTGTTTCAGTAGTAGCCATTACAGCTAGGACACCCTTCGGAAGAAGTTCTTCGATAGACTTGCCCCTCATTTGGGCAACCTGCTCGGCTCTTTTAAGCTTTCGCAGGCAGTCTATTGTCGCTCTCGCAGTGTTTATGGCGTTTGGTGAACCTAATGACTTTGCCAACGCATCACGAATGCCTGCCACTTCGAGGATTGGCCGCACCGCCCCTCCCGCTACAATGCCAGTACCTGGGGATGCCGGCTTTAAAAGTACCATTGACGCACCAGCTTGTCCTATCACATCATGAGGGATTGTCGTGCCGACCAATGGAATTTCTATTAGGTTCTTTTTCGCATCCTCAACGCCTTTGCGTATAGCGTCAGGAACAGCACGTGCCTTGCCTAAGCCTAAGCCGACATGGCCTTCTCCGTCACCAACCACTACCAGAGCATTCCAGCTGAGGGTGCGACCCCCTTTATGAGTTTTCTGGACCTTGTTTGTCCGAATAACCCGCTCCTCCAGGTTCAGCTTATCTGCTTCGATTCTCGGCATAAAATCCTCCTAGAATTCCAATCCGCCTGCTCTCGCAGCCTCCGCCAGGCTTTTCACCCTGCCGTGATACTTATAGCCACCGCGGTCGAATACCACTTTCGTAATTTTCTTTTCTTTGGCACGCTGCGCCAGCAATTCGCCAACGGCTTTCGCAGCTTCTACAGTTCCCCCACTCTTGATCTTTTCCTTAATTTCTTTGTCGAGTGTGGACGCTGAGACCAGCGTTTGGCCTTTTGTATCATCAATTATTTGAGCATATATATTGTAGAGGCTGCGGAAGACATTCAATCTAGGGCGTTCAGGCACACCCATAACGCGCTTCCTTATTCGCTCGTGTCTCTTAAGGCGCATTAACTGCTTTTTATTCATATAGTTAAATACCTCCACTAAGCGCCCTTGCCGCTCTTTCCGACTTTACGACGCACAACTTCTGTTGCATATCTAATACCTTTGCCCTTATAAGGCTCAGGCTTGCGTATCCGACGAATATCGGCTGCCTGTTGGCCAACAACTTGCTTGTCTATACCGCGTACGGTAATGACTGGTATTCTGGTCTCACGACCCTCATATTGCACCGATGTTTGGCCAACCTCAAAAGAAATCCCCGGCCTCGGCTCAACGATAACTGGGTGCGAGTAGCCGACTTGTATGCTCAAATTCTTACCTACCAACTCTGCGCGGTAGCCGGTTCCGTAGATGTGCAGGACTTTCTCGAAGCCTTTTGTTACGCCTTCAACCATGTTGGCAATCAATGTTCGAGTAAGCCCATGAAGCGATCTGTGCAGCCTATCGTCTGAGGGCCGACGCACCACAATACTTTTGTCTTCTATCGCTACATCCATATCGGGATGAATTCTTTGCGACAAAGTACCTTTGGGTCCGGTTACCGTAACTACATTGTCCGTTATATCTACTTTGACCCCTTCCGGGATTGGAATGGGCATCTTGCCAATTCTAGACATCCTAAGCCCTCCTACCAGACATAGCACAAGACCTCGCCGCCCACTCCTAACCTTCTGGCCTCGCGGTCGGTCATTATACCTTTCGACGTGCTGATTATTGCTATGCCCAGACTGCCAAGAACTCGTGGGATTTCTCCCTTTTTCGCATATATTCGCAAGCCTGGTTTGCTCACGCGCTTCAGGTTTGTAATGACTTTTTCCTTTCGAGGGCCATATTTTAGGTGGACCTTTATTAGGTCATGTGTCTGGCCCTTAACTATTTCATAACTTTTGATAAATCCTTCGGATTGCAGAATTTTGACTATCTCCAGGTTAATCTTCGACATATCAACTTCGGTACTTTCGTGACCTGCTGCATTTGCGTTTCGAATCCTGGTTAGCATATCTGCAATTGGATCGGTAATTGACATAAGTTTCCTCCATGTGCCCTGTGCGCAACTTTTCAAATGCTAGCTGTCAATGCCGAACAGCTTACTCAACCTACTCCAAGCTCACCAGCTGGATTTGGTTACGCCAGGGATGACTCCCTTATGAGCCAATTCTCTAAAGCAAATCCTACAGATGCCGAATTTTCGCATGTATCCGCGGGGTCTACCGCATACACCGCACCTATTATACTTGCGAACCTTGAACTTCGGCGTCTTTTTGGCTTTTTCAATAAGTGCCTGTTTTGCCAACTAGCTCCTCCTTATTGACTACTCTTCTTTCTCTCGCTCTTTCTTGCGTTGCTCAATTATTTGCTGAGCAATATGCGCGGGCACTTCCTCATAGTGCGAGAACTCTGTTTTAAATGTGCCCCTTCCTCTTGCAATAGAGCGCAAATCAATTGCATATCTCAACATTTCCGCTTGCGGCACTATGGCGCGCACCCTCTGCTTTCCACCTGGAAGTGGTTCCATGCCAGAGATGCGCCCACGTTTCCCGTTTAAATCACCGATGACGTCGCCCATATATTCCTCAGGTATTACGACCTCTACATTCAACATCGGCTCCAGCAACACCGGTGATGCTTTCTCTGCCGCATTTTGGAAAGCGAGACTGCCTGCTAACTTAAACGCTAGTTCGGAGGAATCTACCGTGTGGAACGAGCCATCATAAACTGTAGCCCGCACGTCCACAACCGGATACCCTGCCAAAATGCCTCGCTCCATTGCTTCTCGCACGCCTTTTTCGACGGCAGGTATGTATTGCTTCGGGATTGCGCCGCCGACAATCTTGTCTACGAATTCGAATCCCTTGCCTCTTTCCAAAGGTTCGATCTCTATCCAAGCATCGCCGTATTGCCCTCGGCCACCTGTTTGCTTCTTGTGTTTCCCTTGGGCTTTTGCTGCTACTTGAATCGTCTCTCGGTAGGGCACTTTTGGTAGCTGCGTTTCGACCTCCACACCGAACTTTCTCTTGAGTCGATCCACGATTATCTCTACGTGGGTTTCGCCAAGACCCGAAACCAGCGTTTGAGCCGTCTCGGGATCGCGATGGTAGTGGAAAGTCGGGTCTTCGTCAGCCAATTTTGCCAATCCAGTACCAAGCTTGTCCTCATCGGCTTTTGTTTTTGCCTGAATTGCCACGGAATAGACCGGTGGCGGAAACTCTATTGGCTCATAAACAATTGGATTCGCCTTATCGCACAAGGTATCACCAGTGCTAGTTTCAGAAAGTTTGGCAACTGCTGCTATGTCGCCAGCGTGAACTTCCGCGGCAGGAATTTGATTTTTGCCTCTAAGGAAATAAACTTGCCCTATACGCTCTTCTATGCCTTTGGTTGAATTGAAAGCATGCGAATCCGACTTTAATATGCCGGAGTACACCTTAAAGTACGTTAGCTTTCCTACATACGGGTCTGCTAGTGTTTTAAATACAAGCGCCGAGAATGGCTCAGTATCCGAAATCTTCCGTTCGACTTCGGCATTCCTTTGTGGGTCCTTACCTTTGGCAGGCGGCATATCGCTAGCCGCCGGGAAGTATTGGACCATGCTATCCAAAAGAGTTATTGAACCAATATTCTTTAGTGCTGACCCGCAAAATACCGGAACCAGCTTACCTGCTCTAATTCCCAAGCGAACGCCTAGCGCAACTTCCTCGTTTGTGAGTTCTTCGCCTTCAAGGTACTTAGTTACAAGCTCATCTTCATTCTCTGCGGCAGCTTCAACCAAAGCCTCGCGGAATTTTGCAACAGCCTCGGCCATATCACTTGGGATTTCACCCACAGAAGCTTGGTTGCCAGCGCCGGTGATTGCTTTCATGTTAATAAGGTCTACAACTCCCTTGAACGTATCTTGAGAACCAATCGGAAGATTCAAAGGTACAACTCGGGAACCGTAGCGAACCTTTAATGCCTCGTAGACGGCGTAAAAGTCTGCGTTTTCGCGTTCCATTTTATTGATAAAAAAGGCTCTGGGAACGCCATATTCGTCGGCGAAATCCCATGCTGTTTCCACGCCTACTTCGATGCCTGAGACTGCGCAAACAACTATGACCACAGCATCAGATACCCTTAACGCACCTTTTACATCGCCTACAAAATCAGCATATCCCGGTGTGTCAATCAAGTTGACCTTGACGTTCTTCCACTCGCAGGGCGCCATTGTTGCGTTTATACTAATCTTGCGCTTTACCTCATCTGGGTCATAATCAGAAGTGGTTGTTCCATCATCTACCTTGCCGAGCCTGTCTATTGCCCCTGAGGTAAAAAGCAAAGCCTCAGTTAGAGAGGTTTTTCCGCAACCTCCGTGCCCCACAAGTCCTATATTTCGGATAGCGTCCGCCTTATATGTTTTCACGTGATCCTCCTAACGCTCCCTGAATGGCATTCCCATAAGTTTTAATAAAGCGCGAGCTTCCTCGTCTGTTTTGGCAGTTGTTACTATTATGATGTCCATTCCTCGCACTCTATCAATTTTGTCATAGTCTATCTCTGGGAAGACCAATTGTTCTTTTAGCCCTAAGGCAAAGTTTCCGCGTCCATCAAACGAGTCTGGTGAAACTCCGCCGAAGTCTCGAACCCTCGGGAGAACGACATTCAACAGCCTGTCCAGGAACTCATACATGCGGTCGCCCCGAAGGGTAACCTTTGCCCCTATTCGCATTCCTGCCCGGATTTTGAAATTAGCTATGGATTTTTTTGCTTTTGTAACCACGGGGCGCTGACCTGTAATTAGAGAAAGGTCTTGAACAGCCCCATCAAGCAGCTTTGGCTCCTGAACAGCCTGCCCAACACCCATATTTATCACTATTTTTTCTATCCTAGGAACCTCCATGATGTTCTTGTATCCAAACTGCTTCATCATGGCAGGCACTACTTCTTTTTTGTAATACTCTTTCAAACGCGCCATTGTCTGGTGCTCCCTTATACCATATCTATGATTTCGCCGCACTTCTTGCAGGCTCTTACTCGCTTGTTATCTTCAGCAACTGTATGTCCTACGCGAGTAGGTTTACCACATCGAGGGCAGATGAGCATAACCTTTCCCACGGCTAGTGGCGCAGGCTTTTGAATTCTACCGGTCTGTGTCTGCGGCGTTGCTCGCGTTGTTCTTCTTGGCCGCTGATGCCTCGTAACAATGTTGACGCCGTCGACTATAACTTTGCCTTCCCTTGGAAAGGTATGGATAACCTTTCCCCGTGCGCCTTTATCTTTGCCAGCCAAAACTACAACTTCGTCGCCTTTTTTGATTTTGATGCCCATCTTTATCTCCCCTACAGTACTTCCGGAGCAAGGGATATAATTTTCATGAAGTTCTTTTCTCGAAGCTCCCTGGCTACCGGCCCAAAAATCCGTGTGCCACGCGGCTCATTTTGGTTTGTAATAACAACAGCCGCATTGTCGTCAAATCGCAGATACGAACCATCTGGCCGACGTATTGGTTGCTTCGTCCTAACAACAACTGCCCTGACGACATCGCCTTTCTTCACGGCGGCCCCAGGTGTCGCCGACTTTACGGTTCCGATTATTATGTCGCCGACATTTGCAAACTGATTGTTCGAACCTTTGAGCACTCGAATGCACATAATCTCGCGCGCACCCGAGTTATCTGCTGATTTTAAGCGAGTATAAGGTTGAATCATTTTGCCTTCTCCAGAATTCGTGCAACTCTCCAGCGCTTTTCACGACTTAGCGGGCGAGTCTCCGCTATTTCTACAAGGTCACCAACGCTACACTCATTTGTCTCATCGTGAGCTTTTACCTTTTTCGTTCGCCGAATTATGCGTCCGTAAAGGGGGTGACGAATTGCGGACTCGATTGCAACAACGACGGTTTTATCCATCTTGTCGCTTACAACACGCCCGCTTCTTACTTTGCGCCGACCTCTCTGCTTTTCCATATCTTACTAGCGTCCTTTCTCGGCTTTGAGCTCTCGCTCTCGCAGAATTGTCAGTATGCGAGCGATATTCTTGCGTATTTCTCTAATCCGCATGGGATTCTCCAATTGCTTTGTAGCAGCATCACGCCTTGTCAAAAAGAGGTTTCTCCTCTCATCTTGAAGCATGCGCTGCAACTCAGCTTCAGTGCTCTGTCGAAGTTGATCCCTATACTGTGCCCGCTTCATAAACTTCTCCGTAGTCTTTCTTTGTTACAAATTTTGTTGCAATTGGGAGTTTGTGGGAAGCCAATCTCATTGCTTCCTTTGCCAATTCTTCACTCACGCCTGCCATTTCAAATAAGATGCGCCCGGGTTTGACAACTGCAACCCAATACTCAGGTGCACCTTTTCCACTTCCCATTCGAGTTTCCGCAGGCTTTTTTGTTACTGATTTATCTGGAAATACTCTTATCCAGATCTGGCCGCCCCTTTTAATATGCCTGGTCATCGCGATTCGGGCTGCCTCGATTTGGTTGCTTGTTAACCAACAAGATTCCAAAGCCTGAAGGCCATATTCACCAAAGTTTAAGGTAGTACCACCTTTTGCCTTGCCAGCCAACGAACCACGTTGCATTTTTCGATGTTTGACTTTTTTGGGCATTAACATTTTGAGCTACTCTCCTTCTTCGGAACGCGCAGAACGTTTGCCGCCGCGCCGTGGACGACTCTCAACACGCTCTTCGTTTCTTTGCTCTTCTCTTCCTACGCTTAATGGCATGGTTTCGAGTGTTTTAGTCGTCTCTGTTTCAGCCTTTTGACCAGGAAGGACGTCTCCCCGATATATCCAAACCTTAACACCAATGTTGCCATAGGTGGTTCTAGCCTCGGTAAAACCATAATCAATGTCGGCACGCAAGGTTTGAAGTGGTATCTTGCCTTGTTTGTCTGATTCGCTTCGAGCCATTTCTGCACCAGCAAGTCTGCCTGAAACTGTGACCTTTATACCTTTTGCGCCCATTCTCATTGTTCGTAGCACGGCTTGCCGCATTGCTCTCTTATACGAGACTCGCTTTTCAATTTGAGCGGCTATGCTTTCGGCTACTAATTGTGCATCTAGCTCAGGACGTCGGATTTCTTGAACGCTCACATGGACCTGTTTGCCTGTCATCTTCTCGAGTGCAAGCCTCAGCTCGTCAACGCCCTTACCGCCGCGGCCGATAATAATCCCTGGCCTCGCTGTGTGCAGCGTGACCTTTATCCTATTAGCGGCACGCTCGATTTCTATTCTTGAGATGGCAGCGGCGAATAGCTTCTTCTTTATGTATCTGCGAATTTGAATATCCTCAAGCAGATTAGCCGCATACCCCTTATCGGCATACCACTTGCTTTCCCAATCTCGTATGACACCGATTCTAAAACCTATTGGATGAACTTTCTGACCCAATCGTTTATCCTCCTTCGCTACTCCGTTGTCTCCTCGGCTTGCTCTTTCTTTTGGGCTTCCGGCTGAGCTTGCGGAGCAGGAGTTTCTGCAGCCTGTTTCTTCACACGCTGGGCAGGACTTCTGCGCTGCTTGGGCGGCTTAGAAGCCGCTGCCTTCAGGCTCTCATCCTCCTCTAAAACAACAGTAATATGGCTTGTGCGCTTAAGTATTCGGTATGCTCGCCCCATTGCCCTTGGCCGAATGCGCTTCAGCGATGGCCCCTGGTCAACATAAGCACGAGATAGCCGCAAGGCATTTCTGTCAAGATTATAGTTATGCTCGGCGTTTGCAATAGCCGATTCAATTAAGCGAGATATGTATCTCGCCGCTTCATTTGGTACAAATTTTAACAATGCTAGGGCTTCGTTTGCGGTCATACCCCGTACCGAATCCAACACATATCTAGCTTTTCTGGGTGTGACTCTTAAGTAGCGCCCTACTGCTCTTGCCTCCATTTAAAACCTCCAATAATTTGCCAAACGATGAACCAAAGTTAACTTGGACTTCCCCTTAAAAACTTTAGGTAGCCCAAGCTTTGCCAGGTTTACTTCAATGCTGTTGACCTTTCAGTATGGCCACCGTGTCCTCTAAATGTCCTAGTTACCGCAAACTCTCCTAGTTTGTGACCCACCATGTTTTCAGTAATGAACACTGGCACATGTTTTCGTCCGTCGTGAACTGCTATCGTATGTCCTATCATTGAAGGAAAGATCGTAGAACGACGCGACCACGTTTTGATAATCCGCTTTTCGCCCTTGGCATTCATTTCCTCAATTTTCTTCAAGAGCTTCGGATCAGCGTAAGGTCCCTTTTTTAAAGATCTCGCCATTTCTCGACCCCCTATTTCCTTCTCTTGATGATAAACTTGTCGGTTTCTTTGCGATGTCTAGTTTTTCGCCCTAAAGCCGGCTTACCCCAAGGGCTCACGGGTGTCTTGCGCCCAACTGGAGATTTGCCTTCGCCACCACCATGCGGGTGATCTCTAGGCGTCATGGCTACACCACGAACCGCCGGTCTGATACCTAGATGACGCGATTTGCCTGCTTTACCGAGCGAAATGTTCTCATGTTCGACGTTGCCTACTTGTCCGATTGTGGCTTTAGCGGTAAGCAAAACTAGGCGTACTTCGCCCGATGGTAGCCGCAGGTGTGCATATTTACCTTCTTTTGCCATTACTTGTGCACCAGCACCTGCGCTACGCACGAGTTGGCCACCTTTGCCTGGTGTAAGCTCAACATTATGAACGATTGTACCAACAGGAATATTGCTTAACGGCAAAACGTTACCAGGTTTTATATCTGCAGTTGGGCTTGAGATTACGGTGTCTCCCACGTTCAAGCCCAGCGGCGCCAATATATAACGCTTTTCGCCATCGGCGTAGACAACTAGCGCTATGCGTGCCGACCGGTTTGGGTCATACTCAATGCTAACAACCTTGCCTGGTATGCCTTCCTTATCGCGCTTGAAGTCTATCACCCTATAAAGGCGCTTATGTCCTCCGCCTCTATGGCGAGCCGTGACGCGGCCAAGCGAATTTCGCCCACCACTTTTCTTTAGCGGCCGTGTCAGCGACTTCTCAGGTTCTTTTGCCGTTATTTCCTCAAAGGTTGGCACAATCTGAAATCTTTTGCCCGGCGATGTTGGTCTAAAACTCTTAACAGGCATTTGCAATTACATCCCTTCAAAAATTTCAATCTTTTGGCCTGGCTTCAATGTAACGATTGCTTTCTTCCAATCCGGCGTTTTGCCCTCAGGATAGCGGCCAAGCCTTTTCTTCTTGCCTTTAACGATTATTGTATTCACATCCTGAACTTTGACATTGAATATTTGCTCTATTGCTCTCGCTATCTCGATTTTGTTTGCGCGTCGGTTGACGCGAAATGTATACTTCCGCTGGTCTGTTCCAGCGATGCTTTTTTCCGTTACAATTGGGCGCTCAATTATCTGATAAGGATCTTTCATTTTATTTGAGCCTCCTGCAACTTGGCGAGCGCGGCTTTAGTAAAAATCAGAGTATCAGCATTCAAAATGTCGTACACTGAAATTGAAGGCGAGATACGCACAGCTACAGATGGAATATTCCTTGCTGACTTTATGATTGTCTCATCTGGTTCTGCAAGCACAAGCATGGTTTTTCCTGTGCCATCAAGAGCATCGAGAATTTCGACCATTTTCTTTGTGCTAATCTCATCTAACTTAATATCCTCTACTACTTTGATCCCGCCTTCAGCCAATTTGGCAGAAAGTGCCGAGCATATAGCCAGCCTTCGTACCTTTTTCGGCATATCAAGGTCGTAATCCCTAGGATGGGGACCAAACACTACGCCACCATGCCGCCAATGAGGTGCGCGTATGCTCCCCTGCCTTGCACGCCCAGTACCTTTCTGTCGCCAAGGCTTTGCGCCTCCACCGCTGACCTCTGAACGTACTTTTGTATCCGCTGTTCCCCTTCTAATTTTCGCAAGGTGAGCAACTACTGCTGCGTGCACCACGCTTTCGTTTGGCTCAACCTCGAAAATTTCAGGTGCCAAGTTTATTTTGCCTACCTCGGCGCCTTCGGTGTTAAGCACCGCTACCTCAGGCATCTTTGTCCTCCATCCTTTGCTAACCTACAATTATGAAGTCTTAGATACTATAACAAGCCCGCCATTCGCACCCGGAACTGCTCCTTTAATGAGAAGCAAGTTCTTTTCGGGGTCAACTTTGACAACAGTCAGGTTACGGGTAGTGACTTTTTCACCACCCATACGACCCGGCCTCCGTGAACCCTTGAAAGTTCTTGCCGCGTCCGTTGCACCACCGGACTGCGGTTTGCGATGTATCATTGAACCATGGGTCATTGGACCGCCATGGAAATGCCATCGCTTAACAGCGCCGGCAAAACCTTTACCCTTTGAAATACCGGTAACGTTCACTTTGTCTCCGGGCTGAAAGATATCAACTTTGAATTCCTGCCCTACTTGTATGTCGCTTGTATCTTCGACATGCAATTCTCGCAGATAGCGCTTTGGTGAAACCCCGGCCTTCGCAAAATGGCCAGCAAGCGGCTTGTTTACTAGTTTTTCTCGGATTTCACCAAAACCAACCTGAACTGCGCTATAGCCTTCTTTTTCAGGCGTTCGTATTTGTGTTACGACAACCGGACCTGCTTCTATCACAGTAACCGGAACGACGACATCTCCGTCGCCGAAAACTTGTGTCATTCCGATTTTCCTGCCCAATATGCTACTAATCATTTTTACACATTCCTCCATTACCCAGGAGTAACCGAGGTCCTGGCTCAATCACTGGGATTACTTCCAGCTTTAAACCTAACCTCGGTTCTCCGCTACAACTTAATCTCTATATCAACCCCGCTCGGCAGGTCCAGCCTCATTAGCGCATCAATGGTCTTAGGACCCGGCTCAATTATGTCAATTAGCCGCTTATGGGTTCGCATTTCAAAATGCTCCATTGATTCCTTGTCAATATTAGGCCCTCTGATTACACAGAAAATATCCTTCTCAGTTGGCAAAAGAACCGGGCCCGAGATCCTAGCGCCTGTACGACGCGCGGTCTCCACAATTCTTTCAGCAGACTGGTCAAGTATTCTGTGATCGTAGGCCTTGAGCCGAATCCTGAC
Organism: Armatimonadota bacterium; assembly: GCA_029907255.1. NCBI lineage: Bacteria > Bacillati > Armatimonadota > Armatimonadota bacterium. The sequence goes on along the minus strand of JARYMF010000007.1, from coordinate 391 downwards.
CTTTTCCTTACGCATAAACTGCTCCTCCGACCATTACTCAATCAATGCGGAGATGACACCGGCGCCCACAGTGTGGCCACCTTCCCGAATCGCAAACCGAAGACCTTCTTCCATCGCAATCGGCTGTATCAACTCCGCTGAAAGCGAAACGTTGTCTCCAGGCATTACCATCTCTACACCCTCTGGTAGCGTGATGGTGCCTGTAACATCTGTCGTCCTAAAGTAAAACTGCGGCCGATAACCATTGAAAAATGGCGTGTGCCGCCCACCTTCCTCCTTGGATAATACGTATACCTCTGCCTTGAACTTCGTGTGCGGCTTGATAGAACCAGGCTTAGCTACTACCATGCCTCGCTCTACCTCCTTCCGCTCTACACCACGAAGTAATACT